>JALQVX010000336.1 GCA_023263555.1 Crocinitomix sp. | reverse complement strand
AATAGATCATGATATGGGCAATCAGATTTTACCCGTAAACAAAGCCTTAAAACGAGCACTTGAAGAGGTCTTGCGACATTATTATTATCACCCTCTACCTCAAGCTCCAAGGGTTGTGGCCTAGAATTAAAAAAAGGTTTTGACTGTAGATATTTAAATTTCAGAATAAGCTTTATCTTTAGCGAACAAAGCGTTTACCGTGCAAAAAGGATACTTGCTTCTACTCTTCATCTGTTTCTTCCAAAGTTATTCCTTTGGTCAAAAGCGCTATCAATTTGAACTATTCGCTGAGCGCAATTATATTGGCTATCACTTTGATGATGATTTTTTATTCATTGCCAATCGCGACGAACAATACACCGGAGGCTTTGAGTTTGAATGGATGCATCAACTACAAAAAACCAAAATAAGGCGAGGATTATTGAACCCGTTTCAATCGTCTAACCGTTATTTCGTTATGACTTTTGGCACGCAATTATACACCCCCTATAATCTTTCTGATTCACTGATTATTTTAAACGATCGCCCCTTTAGCTCTTATTTGTTTACAAGTTTTGGCTATACGGCTTATGATGTAAAAAACACGCGCAAACTCACGGTTGATCTTTATTTAGGTGTAATGGGTTCGGATTTTCCGGGAAAAGTACAAGAGTATATCCACCAATTCGGAGACAGTCCACCTGCTAATGGCTGGGGCAATAAACTTGCGGAAAAGGAAACGTTTATTCCCAATTTACGCGTAAACTATCAAAAAAATCAACTGATAATTGGACCAATCTACAGTTCCATGATTGACTGGATTCAAGTGACAACTCTTTTTGAACTGAATGCGGGGTGCTACCTGAACGCAGGGAGAGGAGGATTGAAATTTTCGGGTTTTAATCATCAGCCTAAATCGCAATCACAAATCGCTTTTTCACCTTCTCCCATTGCTCGAAAAAGAAATTCGAAATGGTTAATGACCACCTATTTTACACCGCAATTTCAGCTCGTAGGCTACAATACATCACTCCAAAGTTTACCTTGGTTATCAAGTCCATACCAAATAGAAGCAAGTATTATTAATCGGTACGTTTGGATCCTAGAAGCAGGAATTAATTTATCCTATAATCGATTCAATATCACCTACCTTGTTCAGTCGAGGACAAAAGAATTTAATAAATACCAGCATTCATGGCATTCATGGGGAGGAATAACAATGGGCTTTACCTTTTAAGCTTCGCCATCAAAACTCAAATCACGCACATCTGGTGTAGTACAAACCTCAAATTCGATATTATCAGCATGATCGATAATCAGATCAATATATTCACGCATATCGTTATCATCAGCATCATAATACCATTTACAGCTAATCTTCGTCTTTCCTGTTTCTTGTAATCGCTTAAGGGCTAAAAAGATCTTAAGGATCATACTTGAGCTTGACGAATTCAGAAAACTGAATCCTACATTGACGTATGTATTCGAACAAGGAGTTCTATAATAGTCACTGATCCAATCAATAATATCAAAATAAAAGGATGCCGCATCTTCAGGCATTGAGACTCCTCCAAAGCTTAAATGCCCATTTTCTTTCAACCTAATACGGTGTTTTGGAAGACTCGTTTACGATTAAGTTGGTCATAGGTTTTGTTTAAGCTACTGCTCAAAGTACGAAAATAATACGTCTAACTCAAGTTTTCCTTATCAATAAAATAGAATATTAGACCAAAAAATGATTCCGCATGATAAAGTGGCGAAAGCACAAGATGAAACAGAAGCAAGGACTACGGGTATTAGATTATACTTTAAACTTTCCTTTTAAAGGAATAAATCGACCTACAGACTTCATATATCGATCATAAAGTGGATATTTTTCTTTAGAGATTGATTCGGAAAAATCTGAACTTCCCACAAAAAGGAGGACAAGCAGCAAACAGCCCGCAATCGACCAATTAATCCAATGCCCGGTAGCAACCACAGAAAAGAAGTAGAACACAATCCATATTGATTGTTCGGCAGCATAATTCGGATGCCTCATAATACCCCAAAGTCCAGTATGGGTGAATCCAACACCATAATATTCGCCTAAGTCTTCGCCAGCCTTTTTACGTCGATACTTTTCTTGCTGATAATTATATTGTTGTTGATCTGCCACAAATTCCATCATCACAAGAGCAAGAAAAGCCGCTGCTAAGCCATAATCTAACCATCCTAGTGGTTCTATGCTGCCCATTGCTTTTAAAGCAGGCAATGTAAACATCAAAATTAAAGCCATTTGATAAGCCGAAATAAAGAAAAAATTAAACAAAACCCATTTCCATTGTTGTTCAAAACCAGGTTTCGCTCTTAAAATTGACCAACGATAATCTTCTTCTCCCGTCCAAAATTTCCAAGAATAGCCACCTCTGCGCGCAAAATTAAAGGTTAATCGTATCGCCCAAATTGAAACGAGGATAGCCATAAGCGAGAGACGAGGTTCAAACCCCGATTGATACGCAATGATCCAAACATAAGGAACGGGTATAATACTCCATAATTTATCAACCTGACTGTAATTATCCGTAATAACACTTACAACAAAGGTGACTAACGCAGCTATGCCGTATACCCATAATAAGGTCTTCATTGTATTCCATTGGGCATCATTTAAAGGCTCGTCATACATAAAAGTAAAAACAGGAACGGCAATCAGGGTAAAAATTAGAAATAATGCGATTTTCCACATGGTCAGAATTTTTTTGACCAAAATAATAAAGATTTTCATCAATTTAACTGTGAAGAGCGAGAATATTTGGAAATCAATTAGCCCGCTGCAAAATATTGATCTAGTCGCAAACCACTGTCGGTTTTTAGAAACAATAAGGTTAAAGAAGTACCGTATTCATAGCCGTCTTCCAAGTAAATTTCTTCGGCATAAAATTGAAGATACGAATTCCCATCCATGTCAACTGTGTTAAGGCCTGTAAAGGGTGTTTGATCCAAGGCGCGAATGATGTACAACTCTGAAAGCAGAAAAGTAAGGCCTTCGAAATCCGTAATTTTCTCAGTGCAAAGGTTGGCTAATTCTGTTTTGTTTTTGGTTTTTGCCGCTTGCTTAAATACTTGCCAATCCTCAGCATAATCATAGGATTTTGTCAGCGCCACTTCATTCGGTTGAACAAGTCCTGCCTCCTCTATATTCAGCTCCGATTGACCAGAAGTGGTATGACTTTCATTGTTTTTACAGGACAATCCAATTGAAAGGACAAGAGTGAGAAGAACAACCATTTTCATTGAAGTTAATTTAACAATTTAAGTTGTTAAGATACTTAAATCTCACTAATTCTAACTTTCTTCTTTTTCAATTTTGAATTGGAAGTTTTGGTAATCAGTACCTCCGCCTTATTTGCTGGAACAGCAACAAAAGCGCAATCCGTATTGAGTTCTATTCGTCCTAATTCATCTTGTGATAAACCACCTTGTTTAAAGAATAAACCTGCAATATCTCCTTTCGAAATTTTATCTTTACGACCACCGGAAATAAAAAGTGTTTTCCACTCAGAGGGACTCGGCAGCTCACCTTTTTTAAGTTTCAAAGGTTCCATTGGCGTAATAAATTCAGGCCATTTCTCATTCTTCCTTTTAAGTACATATGCCGTTCCTTCAGCATTCATACGAGCGGTACGTCCATTTCTGTGCGTAAATTCATCTGCATGATGTGGCAATTGATAATGTAAAATAAAATGAAGGTCTGGAATATCAATTCCGCGCGCTGCCAAATCAGTTGCCACCAATAATTGATGTGTACCGTTACGAAATTGAATCAACGAACGTTCGCGGTCGCGTTGCTCCATCCCTCCATGAAAACAACCATGACTGATTTGATGTTCATGTAAGATAATACTCACCTCCTCAATCGTTTCCTTGTAATTACAGAAGATAATACCAGGATGATTCCCAATATGACACAATATATTAATCAAATGATCCGCTTTATTTGAACGATCAAATTCAATGGCTTGAACAGATAATCCTTTATTTAACGAGTCGTCCTTCACTAAAAAATTAACCTCAACAGGGTTTTCAAATCGGACAAAATCTGGAATTTCAACACCATAAGTCGCCGAGGTCAAAATTTTCTTTTTCACATTCGGCAAGGTTTCGATAATTTCAATCATTTCATCATCAAAGCCAATTTCCAATGATTTATCAAACTCATCCAGGATTAAGGTTTTAATCTCACCTAAATCAAATGTTTCGCGGTAGAGGTGAGAAGCCAATCGACCGGGAGTGCCAATTAATATAGCAGGAGGATGATTCAAATCTAATTTATCCTTTGATCCTGATCGTCCGCCATAAAAAGCATTGGTTTTAAAACCTGACCCTAATTCACGAATCACATGGTCAATTTGAATGGCCAATTCACGCGAAGGCACAACGATTAAAGCTTGAATCTTTTTCAATTCAGGATCTAATGAAGCAATAAGTGGCAATAAAAAAGCCAAGGTTTTTCCAGTTCCCGTTGGCGAAAGCAACAATACTTCAGGGGAAGTAGTGATGACCTTTTTTGCTTCTACCTGCATTGGATTGAGTGATTCTACACCCAATTTTTGCAACATCTCCAATTCCGTTTTAATCCCTTTCATCCTGCAAAGTTAATCTTTACTGCCGATTGCAAACCAAAAATAATTTTAGGTCAAACCCTATTAGATGAATATGTGCGCAGATCACCAACTTCATTAATGAATAGGAAGTGCTTAGAGAATTACAGCGTGAACAGGCCTGTACGAACATTTAGTGATTTTATTGGGCATAATTTTTCCACTGATTAATCAAAAATCGCGACCAATCTAGTAAATTATTCGTATATTGTCCGCTTGATTTAGAGTTAAAATACATATGTCAGAAAAAATTAAATATCAACTTGAAATAGAGGTAAAATCTTCAACAAAGGTCTTATACACTATGATTAGTACGCCAAGTGGGTTGAGTGAATGGTTTGCGAATGACGTCAATATTAAGGATGATGTTTTTACTTTTATTTGGGACAGAAGTTCCGAAGATGCTAAATTACTTTCGAAGCGAAAAGGAGAAGCGATTAAATTTCAGTGGATGGAAGATTTCGAAGAGGACGAAAAAACATATTTTGAAATAGCAATTAAAGTAGATGAGCTTACAAATGATGTAGCGATTGTCATCACTGATTTTGCCGAAGAAGACGAAATTGAAGAAGCACAATTGCTTTGGAAAAATCAAATCAACGATTTAAAGAAGGTAATTGGTTCTTAATTTTTCTTATCCATCATACGATAATGCCTATCTTTTCGTTAAACCTCTGAACATATTTTTTTTGTGGTCAACCTCATCTAGATAGAATGAACAGAGAACACGATTTCAAAAAAGGACAAAGCACTTACGAATGAAAAAATTGACACTTTTCATCATTCGATCTTTTACGGGACCTTTTTTGGTCACCTTCTTGATTGCCATGTTCTTCTTGGTCATGCAATTCTTTTGGAAATATGTAGATGACTTGATGGGAAAAGGCCTCGAAGTATCGGTCTTGCTCCAACTTCTCTTTTATGTCTCGGCGACATTAATTCCTTTGGCATTGCCGTTAGCCGTCCTCTTTTCATCCATTATGACTTTTGGAAATCTGTCAGAGAAGAATGAATTAACCGCCTTAAAATCTACGGGACAATCACTATTTCGAATTATGCGACCCATGCTTTTTTTTATTGTGATTTTAAGTTTAGGCGCTTTTTACTTTTCCAATTATGTGATGCCAATCGCAACCTTAAAATGCAGAACAATCATTTATACCATTCAACAAAAAAAACCAACCTTTGGTATTACAGCTGGTGTATTTTATAATGACATTGACAACTACAGTATTAAAGTCGAGGAAAAAAATGACAATACGGGAGAATTAAAAGACGTCATCATCTACGAGACGGGCTTGAACGGACAGGGAAAAACCATTCTCGCTGAACGAGGAGAGATGCTAAAATCTGAAAACCTTTCAGACAATAAAGAAGGAAAAGAAGAGAACGAGGATAAAAACCAAACCTTTCTATTACTCAAATTAATTAACGGCTCCATATACGAGCAAATGGGACCCAACATTAAGAACGAAGCAAATTCACCCTACAATAAAACATTTTTCAAAGAAGCAATCATTAAATTTGATTTAAGTAATTTTGATTTACAAGAAGAAAGTGAAGATCTCTTTAAGCGGGATTTTGAAATGATGAACTACGTTCAACTGGGAGTCGCATTAGATTCACTGAACAAGATCAATGATACAATGGCCGTTGAATTTCAACGCAATCTTAGTCGCCAAATCCTGATCACCAATCCTGATTTCAACGATCTTGTTCTCACTGATACAAGCATAGTGGGCATGGAAGAATCTATGAAAAAAATGGACACCCTCATCACCCTGGAAGATTTAAAAATAATGGAGAAGAACG
This sequence comes from Crocinitomix sp., assembly GCA_023263555.1. Classification (GTDB taxonomy): domain Bacteria; phylum Bacteroidota; class Bacteroidia; order Flavobacteriales_D; family Crocinitomicaceae; genus Crocinitomix. The sequence continues at coordinate 7,292 of JALQVX010000336.1, read as the reverse complement.
CAGCCTTAGCAGCAGCGCAATCTAAAATTAGAGCAACTAAAGATATGGTGTACACGCAAACGATTATGCGTAATGCGCGATTATCCTCCATTCATGAATATGAGGCCGCTTGGCATAAAAAATTCACGCTCTCCTTCGCGATTCTCATTCTCTTTTTCATTGGCGCGCCCCTGGGAGCCATTATTCGCAAAGGAGGACTAGGTGCCCCTATGGTCTTTGCTGTCCTCTTTTTCTTATTGTATTATGTCCTCATGATATCCGGAGAAAACATGGTAGAATCAGGGATTATTACGGTATGGAAAGGCATGTGGCTGAGTGCCTTCATCCTAACCCCAATCGGCATCTTTTTAACGTATAAAGCGGCCAACGATTCGGCCCTTTTTGATTGGGACGTATACAAGAAAGCTATTCGACGAATCCGCAAGAAAGAAAACAGGTCTGATATCCCTAAGAGCGAAAAATAATTGTAACTTTCGACCGGTTTAAGCACTTTAACGGCTTATTCCACAACAATCGACCGCAAGTCTGAATGGAAAAAACGGAAGCACAGTAATAGATCATGAAAGTTTTACAGCTCTGTAATAAACCTCCACAACCTATCATTGATGGGGGATGTATAGCCATAAATAATATTGCCAATGGCTTATTATCTGAAGGTGTTTTACTTAAAGTGTTAACAATCGCGACACAAAAGCATCCATTCCTCGTCGAAAAAATCAGACCTGAATTCACTGAAAAGACTGCAATTGAAGGTGTTTTTGTAGATACTCGGATCAATATTATTGATGCATTCTCGGCTCTCGTCACGTCTGACTCATACAATGTAAGTCGTTTCTTTTCGCCTGACTTTAACAAGCGTTTGATCGAATTATTGGAAGAAGACACCTATGATATTGTGCATTTGGAAAGTCTTTTCATGACGCCATATATTCATACGATTCGCAAATACAGCAAAGCAAAGATCGTACTTCGCAGTCATAATTTAGAGCATCTTATTTGGGAAAGACTAGCTTCATCAACTGGAAACACAGCAAAACGATTGTATTTAAAACACTTATCAGCCAAATTAAAAAAGTACGAATACAAAACCATAAATGAAGTAGATGGAATTGCTGCCATCAGTTTTGAAGATACGTCTCGTTATGAACGTCTTAAATGCGCAGTTCCTCTCATTACCATTCCTTTTGGTATCAATTTAAAAAACTATCCATACGAACCTATAGACATTAGTGAACCTATTAGTGTTTTTCACATTGGATCTATGGATTGGGAACCGAACAAAGAGGCTATCAGTTGGCTTTTGGATGACATTTGGCCCTTGGTCAATCAAGCAGATGTAAAATTACATTTAGCGGGAAGAAATATGCCTGGCTATATTACAAATCAAGCCAATGAATCCTTAATTGTACATGGTGAAGTTCCAACAGCGATTGATTTTATGCGCCAGCATCAAGTCATGATTGCCCCGCTCTTATCTGGAAGCGGAATGCGTGTAAAGATTATCGAAGCTATGGGAATGGGTAAAGCCGTAATCACGACTAAAATTGGCGCAGAAGGCATCAGCTATACTCATAATGAAAATATCATCATAGCAGATACAGCTGAAGAAATGGCTTTGGCATTGCGCTCATTAATCAACCAACCAATGGAAGTAAAGCGTATCGGTAAAAATGCGCGCGCCTTGATTACCGACCAGTACGATAATTCGAAAATCATCAAAAATCTGATATTATTCTATAACACGCTTGAGTCCTAGCCACGTGTTTTAACGCATCACCGAAATGAAGATTTTTGTACTCTTGTCGCGCTTTCCATATCCCCTTGAAAAAGGAGACAAATTGCGTGCTTATCATCAAATAGTTGAATTGGCAAAAAAACATGAAGTGATCGTATGCGCCTTAAGCGATCAACCTGTTGAGGATACATGGAAAAACATTTTGGATAAACACGGTGTCAAAACCCATGTTTTTAGGCTGAAAAAACCATTGCTTTATTGGAATACGTTGAAGCAAATTTTAACTAATAAACCCTATCAAACGGGTTATTTTTTTCAACGCGGCATTCAAAAAAAGATTTTACGTCTAATCGAAGAAGAAGCACCCGACCATATTTATTGCCAATTAATTCGGACGGCAGAATATGTTAAAAACATTCATCACATTCCAAAAACACTGGATTATATGGATGCTTTAAGCAAAGGCATGTATCGAAGAGCAGAAATTTCGAGTGGATTAAAAAAACAGCTCTTCACAATAGAGGGGAAACGATTGGCTGAATACGAGAATCGTATTTTTGATTACTTTAATCATCACACCATTATCTCTAAACAAGATCGTGCATTTATCCGACATCCTCAACGCGATCAAATTGTAATTATAGAAAATGGTATTGGCGAAGAATTTGCGGCCTTCCCCCTTGACCCTTCTCCCGAATTCGACCTGGTTTTTACGGGTAATATGAATTACCCACCCAATATTGAATCGGCTGTTTTTATCGTGGATGAAGTTATTCCTTTACTAACCGCTAAATTTCCAAATCTGAAACTTTTGCTCTCGGGCGCCAACCCCAATCAACGCGTAAAAGACTTGGCGATAAACGACAAAATACTTGTCACAGGTTGGATTGATGATATTCGAACCAGCTATGCCTCAGGAAAAATATTTGTTGCTCCGCTGCAAATAGGCACAGGTTTGCAGAACAAATTATTAGAAGCAATGGCAATGGGACGCCCTTCGGTTACAACACCACTGGCAAATAATGCACTCAATGCCATTCATAATGAATCGATTCTAATTGCAGCGAATGCAACTGAATTTGCAGATGCGATTGACCGTCTTCTAACGGATGCTCTTCTCTATGAAAGGATTGCTTCTAATGGAAAGACATTTGTGCTCAAAACATTCAGTTGGCCGCATGCCGTTGAAAAATTAATGCGATTAATGCAACAGAAATAAAGCCAATCCTTTCGCTCACCTCACCTTTAAATCACTTAATTGTTACAACATATTATACCCATTATTTTGTTGAACGAGATAATAGCATTAGCTTTGCACCATAAATTTTTGTTATGAGCTTTAAGTTAGATAAAATCGAGGATGCAATAGCCGATATTAAGGCAGGGAAAATCATTATTGTAGTGGATGATGAAGATCGTGAGAACGAGGGGGATTTTATCGCTGCTGCAGAGATGGTAACGCCTGACATGATCAATTTTATGGCCACAAATGGTAGAGGATTGATTTGCGCCCCACTAACTGAAGATCGTTGTAATGAACTTGGACTGAACATGATGGTAGATGACAATACCGTTTTGCACAATACGCAATTCACTGTATCTGTAGATTTGATTGGTCAAGGATGTACAACGGGTATTTCTACCCACGATCGTTCCAAAACAATTAAAGCATTGACAGTTGATCAAACAAAACCAACTGACCTTGGAAAACCAGGACACATCTTTCCTTTAAGAGCTAAAAATGGTGGGGTTTTAAGACGCGCTGGGCATACTGAAGCAGCAATCGATTTAGCACGTTTAGCGGGCTTAAAAGGTGCAGGAATTTTAGTTGAAATCTTGAATGAAGATGGAACTATGGCACGTTTACCACAATTAGTAGAAGTAAGTAAAAAATTCGATTTAAAAATCGTTTCAATCGCTGATTTGATTGCCTACCGCATGAAACACGAATCGCTTATCGAACGCAAAGTAGAAGTCGATTTCAAAACAATTTGGGGAGATTTTAAGATGATCGCTTACGGTCAAACGACAACGGATGATGAGCATTTAGCGATTTACAAAGGAGATTGGGCAAAAGGCGAAGATATTTTAGTCCGTGTTGAATCCACTTCGTTTACACATAATTTATTGGATGCAATTCGATCAGACAAACAATCCACGCTTAGTGCTGCGCTCAAAATGATTGAAGAAGAAGGCAAAGGAGCGCTTGTTTTTATCCAGCAAGAAGAAAAGCAAATTGGCTTGATCGAAAAGCTACACGCTTATCAAACCGGAACGACTTCTAAACCAAAAGAAGATAAAAAAGACTATGGAATTGGAGCACAAATTCTTCGTGATCTGAACATAGAACGTCTGAACCTAATTACAAGCAATACAAATTTGAATACCGCGGTAATTAATGCATACGGTCTTGAAGTTAATAAAATTGTTGCCTTTTAGATTTCGCTTAAGTCGTTGGAATTAATGCCGATAATCTGCGTTGAATCGCTTCTTCGAAGCTGATGTCTTGCAATTTCGAATCGGTCCACGCTTGAAGATCAAAATATTCAAGAATTACTTTTTCACGATCATTTTGCAAAAGTTTGCCTAATTTTTCATGAAATTTCGAAAAGATCACCTTTTGAGCGGATTGATCCTCTTCTCTTGCAAGTAATTTAATGTGTGCGATAAAGAGTTTCTCAACTTGATAATCCTTTGGGTGTTTATTTAAATATCGGGCTGCTGATTTTAAATCATATTCTAGGAAATCAAAGTTCTCCAGCTCAAAGTGAATAATCAAATTGAAAATACGCGCGAATGAGTAAATATCTTGTCGCAACTGTTTCTCATTATCATTGAGCACCTCATTGATATAGCGCAATGCCGTTCGATAATCCCCACTCCCAAAATTAGCGTAAGCCATATTATAGGTAAATAAAAGGCGCTTTTCTTTATTGATTTTCTCCTCGTACAATTCAAGTCCCGCTTCTACATCCGGAATTAATTCCATTGCTTTTTGAAACTGTCCTTTTCGATTGTTCAATTGCAATAAACCAATATTTGTTGCATTAAATAAGCGCACTTTTGAATCTAATGCAGTGAATGCCTTTTTCCCGTTTAATGCTTTAATTTCATCTACCAAATCTTCAGCACGCTTAAACTCATAGGTATCAATATAACAGAGCATGATAAAATTCAAGGTGGCAATGTAGCGTTGTTGTAAATCGTCTCGGATTTTCGACTTATTTTCCATCACCGACTTCGCTTTTAAGAAGAAGGTTAATGCATTTTCATAATCGCGGTTACTAGCACTGCACACCCCTTTAATATAATAACAAATTGTAGTTGCACGTGTCGACAAAGCTGTGTTTTTCCCTTTTATGAGGTGATGATTTTCAATTTCATTTACCGCTTCGCGCTCCGTTTCATTTCGCGTAAATCCACCACTTCTAAACACATAATTGATCCGAGAATAGAGCACATGATATTCTGCTAAATTTCTTAACTTATCGACAACTCCCTGTTCTTCTAGAATAAGGTCATCTAAATTAATGGTGAAAATTCCCGATTCATAGGCTTCTTCGAGCAACCGCTTTTCCCAATTGATGAGTTCAAACCAATAATAAAACTTCTCGTATTCTTTGGCTAATTCTTTGGCGCGGATCACAAATTTGCTACATTCTTTGTACAAGGCCTTTCGATTAAGGATATCAATATTCTTAATTTCTTGCTTTAGTTGAGAACTGACAGATTGATCCGAATAATAAGCACGTAAACTTTTAAGAATTAAACGGTAAAGATGATTTTTTTCAGAGGGTAAATGATTGATAAAAACCTCATCCTCGAAATGCTTCTTTAGTTCATCTTCATTGTATTTTTTTTGCTTTTCAACAAAATCAAAAATTTTGAGATAATTCTTATCTCCCGCCTGTAAAGATGAGTTTAATTTAAAAAAACGCTTTTCTGACTTCGTTAACGACTTGATCAGGCTATGCAACTCGGTTGATGGCTTCATGCTGAAATAATTTAAATAAGCTACTAAATTGGCGCGATAGGAATACAAGTAAACCTTTGTTAAAGGTAATCTTTTTTTTTAAAATTAAAAAATATTATAGTATTCTGTATCAATCATTGATTCACCTGTAAGAAAGGGAAGTATGATATTGAATCACTATAAATCTATTGATTTAGTAGAACAAAAAAGTAGCACAAAAACCAAATATCTGATTAACCGAGCTAATAAAATTACAAGAATATACTAAAACGCGAAAAAGAGCCACCACAGCTCTTTTTCTAACAACAAACCAAAATCCTCCAGTTGATTTTTAGCCTCTCAGCTACAATCATGTTAATTGCGCAACTTATCGGAGAATAACTTTTGTACCTTTCGGTAATTTCGTATCGGGTTCTTCACTGAAATTATATTTCAACAATTTCTTTAATTTAATTCCTTCCACTTGAGCCACCTCACGCAAGCTCATTTCCTCGGCACAAACGTATACATTTGATCCTTTAGGCGCCTTACTTTTCTTGGGATCCAAATAGATGATCTCACCTACTTCCAAAACGTCGCGGTGACCGAGTTCATTGTACTTATACAATTGCCATAGTGAGATGTTAAATTCTTTAGATATTCGATAAAACGTATCACCTTCCGCAACAATTACGTAACGCGTACGATTTTTATTTAATTTGATTTGGTGTGAATTGCCATTTAAGTTCACCTCTATTTCATCCTCATCCATTTTTCCAGCAGAAGGCGGCACATCCTGGGTTGATGTCGTTACGGTTAAACTTGCCAATTGCTTTTCGCGCTCCACTTCCATGGGCAAATTTGGCATCAGATCGTATTGCGCTAAATTGTATTTCTCAATCAATGTAATAAGCAATTCGGCATATTTTGGATTCGTGGCGTACCCTGCACTTTTTAAACCTTTTGCCCAACCTTTATAATCGAGTACATTGAGTTGGAACAGACCTGCGTAGCGGCTACGACCTGTTAAAAAAAGAGAATGATCTTCATACGAATGCTCCGCATGGTCATAACTTCTAAAACACTCATCCTTTGCATCATCATCCTGATAAAAAGTCTTTCCATCCCAAGTGGTATGGCACTTAATTCCAAAATGATTATTGGCTGTCTTAGCCAATTCACTATTGCCGCTGCCACTTTCTAAAATTCCTTGTGCCAAAGTAATACTTGCGGGAATGGCGTGTGAATTCATTTGCTCAATGGCAGTTACTTTCCACATCTCGATATATTGATCGGCTGTGAGTCGTTCTTCAGCTCTGCCTAAAATAGCAAAACTTAGAATCGCTGAAAATGTGGTTAATTTTTTCATTCGATTGGTTTTTTAGTGTTGTCCCTCATTATTACGGCACTTTATCGAATGAGTTACAATTTTAGGTAAAAAAGAAAAAGAATGACAATTGAACACAATCATTTAAAAAAGCACTGTTTTCCGATTGTTCGTTAATGATTTGCGAATTTTAGATAGGGTGAACAGATCGAAATTGGGTAATAAAAAAAGGGGTTAAATTAAGATATGGTCACTTTTCGAAGAATATTTTGGTTTCT
>JALQVX010000332.1 GCA_023263555.1 Crocinitomix sp. | reverse complement strand
GATGAAAATGGCCATGCGGCTTTTGAGATAAAAGCAAATGGTAATAGAAAATACAAAATTAGTCTTACCCAGCCGGAAAATGTTTGTTATACCGCGTTCCGTAATTATCAAAGTTTAGATGAAGGAGGAGATAATGTTTTTAATTTTAAATATGGTACTTGCGGGTATGCAAGAGTTCCATTTGAAAACTTGAACTGTTTAAGTGATACTGATAAGTTTCAATTCACTTATTTCAATTCAATAGATCCACATATATATATATCGAACAATAGCAATTTCTGGTGCGGCTGATGATTATAGTTGGAATGATGAGGTTTTTTATTTACAAGGATGTCAAAACAATATTGGTAATTTTACTGCCGTACCTGATGGACCATACATTATCGATTGGCGTGTAATTCGCGGCACAGACACTACCTACGGAACCGATACTTTTTTTGTCAACGAAAACGACACTACCGTATATTTGCTCGAATACTAAACATGAAAAAAACAACATTTTTACTTTTATTAGTACTTGTCCTATTCTCCTGCAAAAAGAAGACGTACATCACCATACAAGCCGAAAACTATATTACGGGCGAGGGGTCCGATTATGCCGGCGCCACCTATTATGTGGTTGAAAGTTATACCCCTCTATTTGAAGTTAAATCCAAACAAGTTGCAACAGGAACATTGGATGAAAATGGCCATGCGGCTTTTGAGATAAAAGCAAATGGTAATAGAAAATACAAAATTAGTCTTACCCAGCCGGAAAATGTTTGTTATACCACCTTTCGTAATTATCAAAGTTTAGATGAGGGAGCGGATAATGTTTTTAATTTTAAATATGGTACTTGTGGGTATCTAAATTTTCAATATAATAGTGTTTTTTGTGAAGGACCAAATGATAAATTTCAGTATAAATATTACACTTCAATCAATTCAGAAATGTATTTTTATACAGGTTTTACAACAGGTGCAGACAATAATTGGTCGGAAAACACCTTTCTCGATGGATGCAGAACATATCTCGGCGATTATTCGAAAATAATTCCAGTTGGCCCTTATGAAATAGCTTGGCGTGTCATTCGAGGCACTGACACCACCTACGGAACCGATACTTTTTATATCAACGAAAACGACACCACCACGTATTTGATAGAATACTAAACATGAAAAAAACAACCTTTTTACTTTTATTAGTTCTTGTCCTATTCTCCTGCAAAAAGAAGACGTACATCACCATTCAAGCTGAAAACTGCGCGTTGCGAAGGATATTCATCCTTCGCTAAACTAAACTTTCGCAGATATTTATCTGCTTTTTCACGAGTTGCACAAAAGCTCAATAGCATTTAAAAATCACCGCGTGAGCAACATGTAGGGTTTAGTGCGCAGCACCGAGCGACAGCGAGCCCGGAATACTGCGACCCAGACCGATCCCGTACATACGGGAGAGGGGCTGGGGCACGCCCAATTCGTTAAGATTAGAAACCGTTTAACGTTTACCCGTTGATTTTTTAAATGATGATAAATATCAGTTTTAGATTGGAGGGTTTTAATATCTTGATTGCGCTAAACGTAAACTATGCCATTTAATCGCAAACATCATCATATGCTCGGCGAAATTCGTCCACGTTTTAATTTACTCACGACGTATACGGAAGAGGAGATTTTTGATTTATTGGATGAACAAATGAAAGACGATTCAACGGTAATTGGTAGGCGTGTATATGGTTTGTATTATTTGGATATTCGGAAAGGGAAGAACCATTTTTGGTCGCCAGAATTGCGTGTTTCGCCCGAAAAGAATGAAGCGGGTGAGGGAACGTTTATTCGCTGCGTCATTGGTCCTCGACACAGTGTTTGGCTCATGTTCGTTTTTATCTATGGTTTTCTTTCAGTGGTTTCGCTCTTTGGGGGCATGTATGGTTTGGCTCAGTGGAATATGGGACATCCGACCGGTTGGATTTGGTGTTTTCCGATTACTATTTTCTTGATTCTTGCCGTGTTTGTAACAGCTAAATTGGGGCAACGCACCGGACGTGATCAAACCCTACATTTAGTGAGTGTGCTTTATCATGCGTTAAAGGAAAGAGAAATCACACGGACATAGGATTTGGATTATTTTCAGAATTCTTCTTATCTTGAGCGCATTAAATAAACTATGCCAAAACGATTAGTGCTCTTCCTGTGTATCTGTTTAATGACAGCGCATGTTAAAGCGGATGATACCTTGTATTCACATCCGTTGTATCCGCCATTGATTTATTCAAATGCCGATCTTCAATTTTATACATATACGCCAAAATATGTGCCGCGGAATTTATACGAAGCGTTTAAAATTTTAGGGGCGAATGATCCTAGCGTGATCGATCGATTTAAAAAACGGTCGGCCCAAGGTGTATTGGACTATGGCTTGTATTTTCCAAGTGCGCGCATGAGAAAAGAATTTTGTTTGGAGGGGTATTCAAATTTTGTACGTTATTTTCATGCGAAAGGAATTTACTATCCGCGGGCCATGGAATCGTATATTTTGCTGAGTTTTCATCAATATTTAAATCAAGTTAAGATTGATTGGCATGGAAATAAAGCCGTTGCACTAGATGGGGAAGCGAAATGGAACAGGGTCTGGCGCAAGCGTACGCGCAAAATTTTTAATCGAAAAGGCGTAGATGTAAAAGATGCAAAAATGAAAAAGACCAAGAAGGAGGATCAAGATTTGCCTGATAAACGATTTTGGGAAGAGTTTGATGCCTATTATAAGTTTTAAGCCAAGTAAGCTATCTCTTTAGCTCCCAATTCAACAATGATATTATCTTTCAGTGTTGTGGACATATTCAGTCCCACAAAGTCTGCCTGAACGGGATAGCGCCTATGCGTTCGGTTTACCAAAGTAGCCACTTTTAATACACTAATTTTATTGTCTAAGATGCGTTTTACGGCATGAATCATGGTGCGACCTGAATTGATGACGTCGTCAAAAATGATGATGGTGCTTTGCGAAAGATCTTGATCGTCAATGGATAAATTGATGGGGAAATCATTGGGATTGTCTTTGTTGACTGTTACCTCAAACAATTTAATTTGTTGGTCTGAAATTTCGTTGAGTTTAGACACAATTCGCTCCGCCAATAAAAATCCATTTCCAGCAATGCCTCCAACGAAAATTTCTTTCTCCTCAAAGGTGTTTTCTAGAATTTCATACGCAATTCGCTCAATCTTTTGTTTTATTTGCTCTTGATTTAATACTATGGATTTATCGTTCATTGCGTATAAGACCTTAAGGTTTGTAAATTCATTTCCAAAGATATAAACTCTTCGTCTTAATTGATGTATTCCGTTTAAAAAAAAGAAGAATGGACGAAATCACTTTTAAATCGACAAGGATGTGGAAAAGATTAGGATTTTGTTAATGAATTAATAGATTATTCTCCGTAATTTTGACGGCAATTTAACAGCAAAATCTCATTATGCCGAAAGATAATAGCATCAAATCCATCTTAATTATAGGAAGTGGACCAATTGTGATTGGTCAAGCGTGTGAATTCGATTATTCAGGTTCTCAAGCTGCACGATCTCTTAGAGAAGAGGGGATAGAAGTGACCCTTATCAACAGTAACCCTGCAACGATTATGACCGATCCAGTAATGGCCGATCATATTTATTTAAAACCGTTGGAAGTTGCTTCAATCATTGAAATTTTAGAAAAACACAAGATTGATGCGGTTCTTCCTACTATGGGAGGTCAAACGGCACTCAACTTGGCGATTAAATGTGATGAACAAGGTGTTTGGGAAAAGTACGGTGTAAAAATCATTGGTGTAGATATTGACGCAATCGAAATTACTGAAAACCGTGAGGCGTTCAGAAATTTGATGGAGGAGATTGGGATTCCCATGGCACCACAATCAACCGCTAAATCGTTCTTAGAAGGAAAAGGAATAGCGCAAGATTATGGATTTCCACTTTGTATACGCGCTTCGTACACTTTAGGTGGGACGGGAGC
>JALQVX010000280.1 GCA_023263555.1 Crocinitomix sp. | reverse complement strand
AGCATATTCGCATGCGACCGGGTATGTATATCGGTAAGCTAGGTGATGGTGCTGCTCCAGACGACGGTATTTACGTTTTAATAAAAGAAATTGTCGATAACTGTATTGATGAATTCGTAATGGGCAATGGTAAACGCATTGATATTAAAATTAAAGATGGAATTGCTACCATTCGTGATTATGGGCGCGGAATCCCTCTCGGTAAGGTTGTCGATTGCGTTTCCAAAATAAATACAGGTGGTAAATACGATTCAAAAGCCTTCAAAAAATCCGTGGGTTTAAATGGAGTAGGAACAAAGGCTGTAAATGCCTTGAGTGAGCGCTTTCAAGTGACTTCTATCCGTGATGGAGAAGAAAAAACGGCGTATTTTGAACAGGGTAACCTAATTGACGATAGGAAAGTTGCAAAATCAACTGAGCGAAATGGAACTTATATCAATTTTACGCCGGATCAATCGATCTTTAAAAATTATAAATACAAAATACCTTATCTACAGAAATTATTCTGGAATTATTGCTACTTAAACCGTGGATTGGCCATTTATTTCAATGGTGAAAAAATGGTTTCGGAGAATGGCTTACTCGATTTGCTCGAAGATAACATGGAAAGCGATCCTTTATATCCAATTATTCATTTAGAAGGAGAAGATATTGAAGTGGCGTTTACACATATTCGCTCGTATGGTGAGAATTATTATTCATTTGTTAACGGTCAACATACTACGCAGGGTGGAACGCATTTGACGGAATTTAAATCTGCAGTAGCAAAGGTTATAAAAGAGTTTTACGGAAAGAATTATGACGCAATTGATATTCGTCAGTCCATTGTTGCTGCGGTTTCTGTAAAAGTGGTTGAGCCTGTTTTTGAATCGCAAACAAAGACGAAATTAGGCTCACAAGAAATTGAACCGGGAGGTAAGTCAATGCGGGCCTTTATTCACGATTTTTTGAAAGAAAAACTGGATAATTTTTTACACCGTAACTCTGAAACCGCAGAAACTTTAGAGAAAATTATAAAGCAAGCAGAGAAGGAGCGTAAGGAATTGACCGGAATTCGAAAATTAGCACGCGATAGAGCGAAAACGGCAAGTTTGCACAATAAAAAATTACGTGATTGTCGTATTCATTACAACGATAAAGGAGAGACGGATTTGCAAGAAGCAACGACGCTCTTTATTACAGAGGGTGATTCAGCGAGTGGTTCCATTACTAAATCTCGACGCGTTGATACACAGGCTGTATTTAGTTTGCGAGGAAAACCACTAAATAGTTTTGGTTTGACGAAAAAAGTAGTCTACGAAAATGAGGAATTTAATCTCCTTCAAGCTGCATTGAATATTGAGGACGGAATTGATGACTTGCGTTATCGGAATATCGTCATTGCAACGGATGCAGATGTTGATGGTATGCACATTCGACTGTTGTTATTGACATTCTTCCTTCAATTCTTCCCTGACCTTGTGCGGAAAGGACATGTGTTTATTCTTCAAACGCCGCTTTTTAGGGTTCGTAATAAAAAAGTGACGTTCTATTGTTATTCGGATGAAGAGCGTTTGAATGCAATTGAAGCGTGTGGTAAAACAGCCGAAATTACGCGATTTAAGGGGCTGGGAGAGATTTCTCCAGATGAGTTTAAGAACTTTATTGGCGAAGATATTCGTCTCGATCCAGTGTTGATTGGCACGGATGCAAAGATTGAAGATGTGCTCGCATTCTATATGGGTAAAAACACACCTGATCGACAAGACTTTATTATTGACAACCTTAAATTCGACGAAGTGGTGGTTTAATAAAAGGGGCTACTGAATTGATGATTGATACACTTTATTCAATTTTAATCAAATCATGTTTTTTCTTTCTTATTTTTACAAGAGTATGCTGGGTGTTATAATTAAATTTTGTTCTGTTCCTGTTACCCTAATGATGTTGATGTTAGCAATAACGCAACGTTCAAGTGTGTATGGACAAGATCAAGGTGTGGTGAAGTTTTTAGTGGATGTCGATAATGGCTATTTTGAAATCGAAATCAATGATACCATGCTACTCAAGCGATATAAAGACACTCTTCCTGTAGGGGCGTATGAGGCTAAAATTTGGTCGCCAGGTTATGTGGTTACTCCTGTTTCTTTTGTTATTGAAAAAGGTAAAACAACAGAACTGTATGTTGAGATGGCTAAGAATAATGATTTTATAGCTTATGAAGAGAATTATCAAGTTTACCGCAATCAATTTCATAAAAATTATACGGCTCCGCTGACCCTTACCTTATTGAGTGCATTGACTACAGGAGGTTTCATGGTGCGCTCTTATGCGCTTAAAAAGAGTATAACCAATGATATAGGTTTGTATTATTTGACGCCGTTAACCTCCGAAATTGATCAAATCAATATGCGAATTGCAGCCAATAATAAAAAGTATAATTTCAATCGTACAGCTTTTTATGTGAACGGAGGATTGACACTTGCTTTTCTTGGAGGTACAATTTGGTCGATTCGTCATTTTAATCAGAATTACACAGAGCCTGTCTTTTTTAAGGAAAGTCCTTTTAAAGAAAAATATTCATTTCAAATAAATCCTTTCGGATGCAGTTTCGCTCTTCATATTTAAAGTATTGTGTTGGAATCTTGACGGTTTTTTTACTTTCGGCTTGTTTTAAAAAATTCGATCAAATTGAAACGTTGAATACGAATATGTTTGATCGTGAATACCAGGGTGATGCTTGGTTTCAATTAGACTCTGCTTTCTATTTTGTAACGCCACTCGGTACATCTCAAACGCGTTTTGAAATTAGCATTATACAAGATCGACTTCCGGGTTTGAAACCAAGTAATATTAAGGTTGAGTTTTCGTCGGGCGGAAGCGATCCCCTTATCCTTGATTTCCCCCTTTCTTCTGGCGGTGTTTATGAAAAAGTGATAGATGTTCCTTATGTTGGAACAGGTGAATATTGTGTAGAAATGGGTGTGTTTGTTCCCTCTGATTCGACCATTATTAATAAGTTTTCTGCTTGCCGGATTATATAGTTTTCGCATTTAAAAATCTGTTTATCATTATTTTAAGTCAGGTCAGTTTAAGTTTTTGTTAGGATACTGTTGTTCGAATAACTAAAATGCAAGCTAAACTTTTCTTCAAAATTAAACTGTTGATAACTAGGTAAAATAACCCTTCGATCTTCGCTTAGTTCTGACTAAATTTGTTGGTCGCAGTATTTGAACTATGTCAGAAGAAAATCAAGAACCAGAAGAAGAACAACCAATCGACGCCAATGGAGCCGAAGATGGCATGTTGACGGGGGATAATGGCGAGCAAATTATTCCGCTTTCAGGAATGTATAAGGATTGGTTCCTCGATTATGCATCTTATGTAATCCTAGAAAGAGCCGTTCCCGCACTAACAGATGGGTTTAAGCCTGTGCAACGTCGTATCCTTCATTCCATGAAGGAAATGGATGATGGACGCTATAATAAGGTTGCAAATATCATTGGAAATACCATGAAATATCACCCGCACGGTGATGCTTCCATAGGTGATGCCTTGGTGCAACTTGGTCAAAAGGATCTTTTGATTGATATGCAAGGAAACTGGGGGAATGTGGCTACAGGTGATTCGGCTGCAGCTCCACGTTATATCGAAGCTCGATTGTCAAAATTCGCGAATCACGTTGTCTTCAATGGCAAAACAACGGAATGGACGCCTTCCTATGATGGTCGAAATAATGAACCCGTGCTTCTTCCTGTTAAATTTCCTTTGCTCTTGGCTCAAGGTGCTGAAGGGATTGCAGTAGGAATGGCGTGTAAAATTCTTCCGCATAATTTTATTGAATTAATTGACGCCTCGATCGACATTTTGAGAGGTAAAAAAACGAATATATTACCCGATTTTCCAAATGGTGGTTTAGCTGATTTTTCGAATTATAATGATGGACTGAGAGGCGGGCGAGTCAGAGTTCGTGCTAAAATTGAAAAAGTCGATACGAAAACATTGAAGATTGTCGAAATTCCGTTTGGAACGAATACTTCTACTTTGATCGACTCGATTCTTAAAGCAAATGATAAAGGAAAAATTAAGATCAAGAAAGTAGAAGATAATACAGCCGCTGAAGTTGAAATTATTATTCATTTAGCACCTGGCGTTTCTCCAGATAAATCAATTGATGCATTATATGCTTTCACGAATTGTGAATTGCCTATTTCTCCGAATAGTTCTGTCATTTTAGATAATAAACCCTATTTTCTAGGTGTCAATGAAATTTTAAAAATCAACACGA
>JALQVX010000251.1 GCA_023263555.1 Crocinitomix sp. | reverse complement strand
TCTGAACCAACTGAGCTAATAACCCTTTAATTCTGTGGAGAATATCGGTCCCGATAGCTATCGGGACGAACCATCACCTCCGTTTTTTACTCGTGGAGAATATCGGATTCGAACCGATCACCTCTTCACTGCCAGCGAAGCGCTCTAGCCAAATGAGCTAATCCCCCAGATTAGTGAATTTGCCTGTGCCGATTTAGTCAAATAGGACTTGTCCGTGATTTGACTTTGTCGGTAAGCTAATCCCCCAGATTAGTGAATTTGCCTGTGCCGATTTAGTCAAATAGGACTTGTCCGTGATTTGACTTTGTCGGTAAGCTAATCCCCCGATTAGTGAATTTGCCTGCTTCCGCGCAAAGCACGCCACACAAACTATTTTCACTAGGGCAACAAATGTAATTAAATATTAAAATTTGAACTGTGAAAAGCAAAAAATAAATCACAAATGGACGCGAAAACATTTTTCTGCATTATTCGTCAAATTATTAACGTTATTTCTTACCTCAAATATTAAAATAATCCGCACAAAAACAGTGATTTAGGTTTATTATATTTAGTTTTGTCCACTTATTTAAAATTGCGACTTATCGAAATGAAACCTACCTTTTCTATTAAATTTTTCACTTTTTGCGTTTTTCTATCCCTTGTCTTTCAAGTACAAGCGGATGAAACGACCGCTATGTTGCGCTTAACAATTGATGGTGAAAAGATCAGTTCAGGAGCTTGTTTATTAAGTACAACTGATTTCTCAACTGCTCAGTTCTCAATCGTTGATGAGAATGAACAACTGCTCGAGAAATTTAAAATCATTGATGGAAAGGTCGATTGGGAACAGTCCAATAACGCAGTATTGGGTGCTGTTCTTCCAAATGGAACGATAGATGCCCGCGCCATTTCTATTCTGTCCACGGCACAAGGAAAAAAAGTAAACATTACCGTTCGCACCCATTACGGACCGAATTTATTGGAACGTACGTGGAAATTTCATGTCTATATTGATGTCATTCCGCAGTTGCTTTTTGGAACAATTGAAGATGGTGCAACACAGGTGGACTTGGCTTATCTTAAAGAATTGAGAACGGTGAATGTGCGCTATAAAACCAATCCTGAACTCGTGAAGTTTAAGGTTGTAAAAGGTATGATTACGGTAAAAGGTTTGCAAGGGACGGGAGCCATTCTTCAAAATGGGCAATTGCATATTGATGCTATTCGATTACTTCAAAGTGCAAAAGGTAAAGAAGTCACCTTAACGGTTTTATACAAAGATCCATCAGGGAAAGAAACAAAATCAACCCTTGTTTTTACTGTTGCTTCCTAAGCACTTCTCTAACAATTTTCTAGGTTAATCCCCGATTTAATTTTTCATTCCTTATACTATTCATACCTTTGTGCCCGAACAAAATTAATTTTATGAAGATTGCAAAGGACAGTGTGGTTACAATGAACTATACTTTAAAAAATGATGCGGGTGAAGTTATGGATACTTCGGAAGGAAGAGCTCCGCTAGTCTATTTACATGGCGTTGGTGCACTGATCCCTGGTTTGGAGAGCGAATTAGAAGGAAAAGCAGCAACAGATAAAGTTTCTGCAGTGATTGCTCCTGAAGACGCTTATGGCGCTAGAAGCGAAGATTTATTGCGTGTAGTTTCTAAAGACGGTTTCCAAGGTGAAGAAGAATTACTAGCAGGAATGCGCGTTCAATTAGATACTGAGCATGGACCAATGGTTGCGGTTGTTTCTGCTATTACTGGAGATGAAGTAACCTTAGATATGAATCACCCCCTTGCGGATATGACCTTACATTTTGATGTTGAGGTGGTTGATGTTCGTCCAGCAACTGCGGATGAGCTTGCTCACGGTCACGTGCATGGCGAAGGTGGACATCACCATTAATAAACAGAGAAGGATTAAGAATTGTTGATTTGTTAAATAGTTCTTAATTTTTGAAAAGCCAATTCTTTTGGCACGATAATTTCAATTCACTTAATCGAATTAGACTATCCCGATTTGCAGATAGAAATCGAAATCGGGAAATTCATGGGTTTTGGGTTAAGGTCGCTCTGGGGAGGGCGACCTTTTTTTATTGTCTTAAAACTTTAGCAATTTTAAAGTAATCTGAATCTGCATTTGGTGCATTTTTCAAGGCCTCCTCTTGCGTGATCGAAGGTTCGTAAACGTCTTCTCTTAGCACATTGATAGCATCTGACATGAAAATTAATGGTTCTACCCCTTCCGTATCAACGGCATTTAATTGATCCACAAAAGCAATGATATTGGTGAGATCAGCTTTGATATTCTCTTTTTCTTCACCGTTAAATTCCAATCGCGCTAAATGAGCAATTTGATCTACTATTTCATCTGTAATTTTCATCTGCTACTTTTGTTTGTTCGCCTTTAAAGGTTCATTAATGGTTTCAAATACCTGCTGCCGCAAAGGTATTAAATCTTTTTTATCCATTCCTACTGTTGGAACAGGTTTGTGAACAACAACACGCGCCATTCCTGGACGCGCCAATCCGGTTAAAATAGGATCGACATTAAATAATTGCCAATTGTTTATTATACTAATCGGTAAAAGCGGAACTTCCGAGTCGATTGCTAATTTAAAAGCTCCATTTTTAAATGGATTTAGGATCGGTGTATTAACAGGTATTCCTCCTTCTGGGAAAAGCACAATCGACCAACCATTTTTTAATTCTTCCTTGGCACGCAGAATAGATTGCATCCCCGAACTTCTACGATCGCGATTTACAGCAATGTCCACCTTCTTAAAAAAGATATTGATGATCGGCCATCTGAGCAATTCTGATTTACCAATAAAAAGAAATTTCGTCTTAGGCAGAATGCGATACATTAAAATAATATCCAAATACGAGGAGTGATTGGCTACAATGACATAAGGTCCATCATTTAGTTCTGGCAAAGGATTCATCCGCTTTAAACCAATAAAATCCAGAAAGAGAATGATGCGAGAGGTAATGACTTTCAGTTTGAAAACACGGGTGTAATTTTCTTTCCGTAAAAGGAGCACCCAAAAAATCGGATACAAGAGGAGTAATACCAAAAAGAACACCACCGCAAAATAAATGCGGTAGACGATAATAAAAGGTATGAAGATGATTCTCATTGGTTCACAAAAGTACTAAAAATCAAATTCTAATAACGTGGGAGGGCGTATAATGTAAAATTTAAAATTAATCCGTGTTTACAAATGACATTTTGGGGCTTTATCACTATTTTTGGGGCTGAAACCCTCTTGGTAGAGGGGTCATCAAATCGAATAAAATTAAATTCAAATGGCACGAATTTTAACGGGAATTCAAAGTACAGGCGTTCCGCATCTTGGCAATTTACTAGGGGCGATTAAGCCAGCAATTGAAATGTCAGCTTCAAAAGAAAATGAATCATTTCTTTTTATTGCCAATTTACATTCACTGACACAAATTAAGGACGCAGAAATAATGCGTTACAATACGTATGCTACAGCGGCTGCTTGGCTTGCATTTGGGTTAGATACAAACCGCACTGTTTTCTATCGTCAGAGTGATGTGCCACGGACGGCTGAATTAGCTTGGTATTTATCCTGCTTTTTCCCGTTTCAGCGCCTGACATTGGCACATTCGTTTAAGGATAAAGCAGATCGTTTAGAGGATGTCAATGCAGGCTTGTTTACCTATCCAATGTTAATGGCAGCGGATATTTTAATGTATGATGCTCATTTTGTTCCGGTAGGTAAAGATCAGATGCAACATTTGGAGATCACACGAGATGTGGCAAATAAATTTAACAACCAGATGGGCGAAACATTTGTCGTTCCTGATGTTAAAATAAACGAAAGCACACAATTAATTCCCGGCACAGATGGTTCTAAAATGTCGAAATCTAAAGGGAATATCATCAATATTTTCTTACCAGAAAAAGAGTTGAAGAAACAAATTTATTTGATTGTTACGGATAGCACTCCACTGGAGGATCCTAAAGATCCTGATACCTGTAATGCCTTTAAAATTTATCAATTATTGGCAAATGAAGACGAAGTAAAAGAGATGCGTGCCAACTATACAAATGGCGGTTGGGGATACGGTCATACCAAAAATGCCATTCTTCAATTGATTTTAACCCGTTTTGCCGAAGAACGTAAACGCTTTCATTTTTATATGGCCAATACCGGTGAGTTGGATAATGTCCTCAATAAGGGCGCCATCAAAGCGAGTAATGTTGCTGATGAAGTGATTCGACGTGTACGTGCTAAAATCGGATATTAAGCCGTGCTAATTTAATAAACAGATCGAAGCGTAGGCGATTAGCGCATAAAGTGTTAGTCCGGCTAGATATAAGATTGTTCTGTTGCTAATAAGTTTCATAGGTTAAAATTAGGTTGTCAAATCTACTGCTTTGAAGACAGATATAAAACAGTATTTATACGTAGTTATGTAAGTGTTTTAATCGTGTGAATCCCTTGATTTTAATTACCTAATTTTGCATTTTCGGAAGTGCGAAGAATCCTTATCTTTACGATTGAATACTAATTTACTTGGAAAAATCGAAGACCATATATTCGCTTGCGGCTTTAAATCAGTCACTTGAACGATTTATTCGTGACAAATTCGCTATGACCAATTATTGGGTGGTTGCAGAGATAACGAAGGTGCAAGAAAAGAACGGGCACTATTATCTCGAGCTCGCTGATTCACAGGAAGGAAAGAGAGTAGCTGAAATGTCGGCGAACATGTGGTTTACCGCTTTCAATCGAATCAATGCAAATTTGAACGGCGAATTACCTGCGATTTTTAAACAAGGAAATAAAGTCTTGGTCAATGTGCGAATCGAATTTCATACCATTTTTGGTTTAAAACTGAATATTCTTGACGTTGATCCAACGATTACATATGGAGAAATTGAGCAGTTAAAGAAGGAAACGATTCAACGGTTAAAAGATGAAGGTTTGTATGAGCGACAACGTTCGCTTTATCTCGAGCCAATCATTAAAAAGATTGCCATTGTAGGTTCGCCAAATACGTCAGGTTATCGCGATTTTTTAAATGAATTACTGGGGAATCGCATCTTTACCAATTTTAAAGTGAAAGAAATTCCTGCTTCTGTTCAAGGTGATTATGCAATAAAAGAGGTGGTTGCAGGTATTGCAAAAGCAAATAAATATACAGTAGATGCGATCATCATTGTGAGGGGTGGAGGAAGTAAGATGGATTTGAATGTGTTTAACAGTTATGAAATTGCACACGCGATTGCCACAAGCAAGATTCCTGTAATTACAGGTATTGGTCATGAAACGGATGAGGTTGTTGCCGATTTGGTGGCACATAAAAGAGAGATTACGCCAACGGCCGTTGCAAAACTTTTATACTTGCGTGCAGGTGTTTTTAGCAGTCAACTTCAAACAGCCTTTGACGCCATTCTTAGGCATGCCCAAGGTCTAGTTGCCACACGAAAAGAAGAGTTTAATCATACGAGTAATTACCTGATTCACTTCACTCAAAATTTATTGCGTGGAGAAAATAATAGCATTAAAGATTTATTACATTCATTGCATATTGAAGTGACGGAGTTGATTGAATTTGAAAAGTCTAAACTTAATCTCAGCCTGAATCGTGCAGGAAATTTTGCGTCCAATCTAATTGCGCTTAAAAGAAGTACTGAATTAGAATCGCGATTAGAGAAAATTGTGATGATGGGTGAGAATAAAATGGATAAAGAACGAATAGCGGTAGATAATTTGGCCGAATTATTAAACTTACTCAATCCCGAAGCTTTGCTCAAAAAAGGGTATACCTTGTCTTCTATTGATGGAATTGATTTGAATAAATACACCGGTGAATTGGAAGGAGCAGTATTGAAAACATTAACCGATAAGGCGCTTATTACAAGTGAAATTAAAGCGATAAAGAATATTGATTAAATTAGAGTTATGGAAGTGAAATTAGACCCGAAGTTAAAGTACGACGAAGCGCTTGAAAAATTGCAAGAAATCGTGCGTCTACTCGAACGAAAAGAGATAAATATTGATGATTTAGCCACCAAAGTGAAAGAAGCGAAATTATTGGTCGATTTTTGCCGTCAAAAATTGGATGATACGGAAGAGGAGATTAATAAGATCATTAGTCCAACTGCCAACGGCGAAGAAAAACCATTTTAACTATACAGTGCAACTCGCGCTGTCAAAATCGGAGAGTTGAATGTCGCCAACTGAAATGAGCTGATCCATCCGAATAAGTTCTTCGATTCCGTTGGGTTTAAGATGAATATATTCGCCTTTAGATCCTCCTGAAAGATCAAAAATCACTTGGTTTTCTAAGGTTTTAATTTCGTCCAATTCCCTATAAATTAGTGGCACTTTCTCTTTTCGAATACAAAAGTGCTCCATATAATCGTAAAAGGTGCAATTAACTGGTTGATAGTCTTTCATCTTTGATAATTTGAATGTTTGACGCTTTTAGGATGAAGGGCTTACAAGGTTTCAAAATTGCATAGCAATTGCCCCCCTCTCGCGCTCATTTAGCAATAATGTAATGAGCCGTGATAGCCTCATCAAATCCTAGTCTAACATCTTTGAGCGCAGCGATCTAGAATCCACAAAAAAAGCCCGATCCTCTTGCTCAAAACTCACACTCAATACTGCCAATGGGATTATTCTACGAATGATCCCATTTGGTTGCGCCTGACAAGAATGAAAACCAGAATTCCGAATGCTCGGAATTTGTTGATTTTTTTGGATCAGGTTCAAAAGTTGGGGATGAGATGATCACATTTATTTTCTTTTAAGACTTTCTGTTCTTTTTTTCTTGTCAAAAAAA
>JALQVX010000188.1 GCA_023263555.1 Crocinitomix sp. | reverse complement strand
TTGGCGAGGACACCCTCCACTTATTTGTAAACCACTGGCCATCTCGTTATGGGGGGCAACTTGCCACCGTGCCCAAACGAAATTTTGCGGCATCCGTTTTACGCGCTAAATTTGATTCGATTTCAACGCTAAATCCAATGGCCAAAATTATTGCCATGGGCGATTTTAATGATCATCCAGATGACGAAAGTATGAAAGATATCCTTCGCGCGAAAAAAGCGCAAGCAGATTTGAAAGAAGGCGATTTATTGAATCTGATTTGGCAATATGAATTTGAAAAAGGCACGCATAAATACGATCATGAATGGGGGATTTTGGATCAGTTTGTTGTGAGTGCCGCTCTGATGGACACCAATAACGTCATTTACACAACTGAGCAACGAACACAAATTTTTGACGCCGACTATTTATTAGAAGCTGAAAAGGATGGAATCGGAAAAACAACAAATCGGACGTATATCGGCTTCAAATATCATGGAGGATATTCTGATCACCTACCGATCTATATGGACGTTCTAATTCGCAAGCAGCCTTAAGATCGAGGTTCATAGTCAAACTAAGTCGCTCTCGACAAATGAATGTTCATGAAATGAGAGGCATTGTATAAAAACTATTGTTTAAAGAAACGCTGATTTAGCTTTCCTCGTTCAGTTATAATCTCTACCATATAGAAACCCGTCGACAAATCAGCAACAGTGACTTGAACAGTATTAGAAGCATCAATGATTCTAGGAGTTTCAAGTAACTTACCTAAGGCGTCATAAATCTTTACTGTTGAAAACAGCTCATCCGATTCAATAAACAAGACATTAGAAACAGGATTAGGGTAGATATTCATTTTGAGATAATCATCCGACCTTTCATTAATATCAGTTAAAGAACAGTAGTCATCAATTTCTTCGCGATCCAATTGGACGCTTACCATAGTAATTGGCAATGCAACAGGGCTTGCACCACTATTAAAATCCGGGATTGTTATGATTACCTCTAATGGATCGACCTCAACGGTCACATTCGAAAACGCACAAAAAGTAGCCAAAGGTAAGGGTAATTTCCCAAGATAAACACTCGAATTATCAGGTCCAAACACTTGTAGTTTTCCCGCAAAAGCAACCTGTCCATCACCTGCGTCGGATAGCGCATAGACTCCTAGCGATCCCTCCATATTGCTGAAGGTAAAATCATCCACCTTATTCCCTTCAAAATCAATTTGAGCAACGAGACTTGTTTGGCCAATATCATATTGCACACCAACGAGCATTATTTGATCCCCAACAATTTCAGCATCTAATGGAATATCCATGTGATCTCCCAGAACAATTGACCATTCAACCTCATACAACCCATCATTTGAGAGTTGAATTAAGAACATTTGACCTTCATAATTACCCGCCAAATACAAATTTATATCGTCAAACAATAATTCTCTTCCATAAGCACTTCCATCAGCATATTCAAAGACGCGCGAAAAAATTTCAATACCATTGGTTGGATTTACTTGCGTAAGATAGGCCCGATATACACCATCTTCGAACATTGTACCCGTGAAATAGATCTCACCCGTTGGCATGACCAAAATATCTCTCGCATCCGAAGCAGAGTGATAAGCTCTCGACCATACTATATTACCATCCGGATCCAATCTAAGCAAAGCAGCTCCGCCACAGGTCAAAGAACTTATATTTAGCGAAACAATTACTCCTCCGTCTGTATATGCCTGAAGGTGACTGCAAATTAACGTATTCCACAAGGGAGCCCCAGGATTAGCAAAACTTTTTGTCCAAATTTCGATCCCTTCCGCATCTATTTTCATCACTATTGTACTCGTTACATTACCAGCATCAGGGGTATTGTATTTAATACTCGAACCGAGAGCTACGATATCGCCATCAGCGGTTTCGATTAATTTTGAAAAATAGGTCGTTGTTCCGGCCTCTTGATGTAATAAAAATTTCCAAACTGTTTCTCCGGCAGCATTAACTTTAAAAATCAATCCTCCTTTTTTTCCTAGATCTGTATCATAATCTTCTCCGACAAGAACCATACCTCCGTCAGCAGTGACGACAATATCATTTGCGAATGATTTATTGAAAAATTTCATTTGCTTTTCTATCGCCTGAGATGTGGCGACGAACGTAAATCCAATACAAAAAATAAAGGAGAATACTAATTTCATAGCAATAATGTTAAAAGATGAAGTACTGTCTGCATATAAAAATGAGGCATGAGTACAAATCGTTATGAAGAATACGGCAAAATACGAAAAGGTTGCCTCAAAAAAAACGCCCTAACAAATCATGTCAAGGCGTTTACAAATTTATTCAAGCAGATTAAAGATCACCAGGAGGACCTCCAACTGTTTGGTATTCTTTCTTTTTCGGTTTTAACTTCTCCACAAAAATCACATAAAAATGCTCATTTTCCTCGTTAATAATTTCTTCTGAAATACCATTAACAACACCCGGAGCTTTACCGGCAGCATTAACCAATTTCATATCCATCAATTCATAGGTCCCATCCTCATATTGAAGAAAAACAGAAACTATTTTGCCATTTTCAACCCGTGCCTTACCGAGCACACACCACGACTCTCCATTTTCCACAAAGCTTATATACACTTTTCGGTGCATATCATCAGAAACCGAATAGGCTCCGCGATCTTGAAAAACGTCACGCCATTCATCCAAACAACCCGACTGCGCAAAGACGCCCGACATAGAGAAGGTAAAAAATAATAGTAAAATTGTGCTTTTCATTTGTTTCTAATTTTCAAGGTTTAAATGAAATGTACAGATTAACAGCCAAATTACTTTGCATTTAGCTCCCAAAACGTACTTCATTTGTACATAATTTGTTCGATTAAACGATCAATCTCCCAAATATAAGAGAAGTTTAATAAATGAACGGGAATTGATCGATACATTTTTGCTACATTTGGTAAAACTTCACATTTGATGAGTACTAAGCAAATAGCAGACCATTTTTTAGAGGCGCAACGCGTTTTATCTCAATTTATTGAAAATCAATCTAATTTCGACACGATCAAAGGGGCCGGAGACGCCATGATTCGCTCGATTAAAGCGGGTGGAAAAATAATTTCATGTGGCAATGGTGGATCCATGAGTGACGCCATGCATTTTGCAGAAGAAATGACAGGTCGCTATCGCGAAAACAGAAGACCCTTACCCGCTATTGCTATTTCTGATCCATCTCATATCTCGTGCATTTCGAATGATTACGGATACGAATTTATCTTTTCAAGATTTGTTGAAAGCTTAGGTCACTCTTCAGACGTACTACTTGCTATTTCAACTAGCGGCAACTCGCAAAATGTTTTGAATGCGATAGAAAAAGCAAGAGAGAAGGGCATGTTTATTATCGGGTTAACTGGAAAAGATGGTGGAAAGATGAAAGACCTTGTCGACATTGAATTGCGCGCGCCAATGAGTCTGTGGGCAGATCGTGTGCAAGAGATCCACATCAAAATTATACATTGCTTAATTGACCATGTCGAAAGCGCCTTTGATGAAAAATAACTAAAATATTAGTTTTTTTTCTTCCGAGCAGCCCTGTGTTTCATCCACAAAAATGTAATCAGACCGCCAATAGTAGCTGAGATTAAGATGATCATGATGATACTAACCATCATGTCTATATTCAGGAATTCAACCTTTACTTTATTCGAATTTTGTGCGATAAAGGTGATTAACAAAACCCCTAATAAGGTTAAAAAAATGAGCCGTGCCTTTTGAGCCACAGACATTTGTGGAGGAGCCGGTTGATTCGTTGGAGTCACATTTTGATTCTGTTCAGTATCGCTCATTGTACAATTGTAATAATTTACCTTTAAAGTAGTAATTATATTTGGATTGTATCACATTTGATTGCGCCGCAAACAATCGATCCTTCTTATCTAAAAGAATGATATAGTTGACTACACCTGCTTTATACTGTTCCTCAGCCTGTTCAAAATCCAATTTTGCCAATGCATTTAATTTCATGGCGGAATTTAATTCGAGTTGACTATTTTCGAGATCCATAAATAAATTATTGACAACCATCCTAAGTTCCATTTCTAGCTGATCTCGTTCGAGCTCTGCTTTTTTTAACTCTATTCTTTTCTGGTCTTGATTGTTCTTGTTCTGATATTGATTATAAATTGGAACTGTGAG
>JALQVX010000183.1 GCA_023263555.1 Crocinitomix sp. | reverse complement strand
ACTGCTGTGTGTAATAATTATGTTTGAAAATTTAACAAATAAATTTGAAGAAATTTTTTCTTCTTTAAAGAAAGCACCATCTCTTGATGAAAATCAAGTGGATGAAGGTTTAAGAGGAATTAGGCAAGCTTTATTAGAGGCCGATGTTTCCCTTGATGTAGCCAAAGCATTTATTGAAAAAGTTAAACCAAAAGCTCTGGGTCAAGAAATTATAAGATCTACTTCACCAGGCGATATGGTTGTTAAAATCGAATATTCTTTGTTGGGGATAACGAGATCGGGCTCAACACCACGACCGTCAATAACCGTTCTTCCATTTTTCGTTTTGAAGGTTGTTAAGAGCGAATCCGAAATAGCCCCTGCTTGATCACCGGCTTGGCGGTGCGAATAATCTAATTTTTGGATACAGCGTCCACTTGGCGTATAATACTTAGCTATCGTCACCTTTACTTTTGCATTATATTTTAGATCCATAGGGCGCTGAACAAGTCCTTTCCCATAAGAAGTTTGTCCCAAAATAACAGCTCGATCTAGATCTTGCAAAGCACCCGAAACAATTTCACTAGCAGAAGCCGAATTACCATCTACCAAAACGACCAATGGCATCTTCGTATCCAATCCTTTCATAAACGCTTTATATGTTTTATTGACTGCTTCATCTCGGCCACGAATCGAAACGATTTCGGTTTCTTTTTCAATAAAGATGTTCACGATTTTAACAGCCTCCACAACTAATCCTCCTCCGTTGCCTCTCAAATCAAGGACTAATTTTTTCATCCCTTCACCTTTCAAATTCACAAAAGCGGCTTGAACATCTTCAAAGGCTGTTTGGGTAAAAGAACTCAATTTAATGTATCCTATTTCAGCATCCAACATCCCAAAATACGGCACTGGACTGAATTTAATCTCCTCACGAACAAGCTTTACAATAATCGGTTTACCGTTGCGTTCAATTTTGACATCCAAACTCGTGCCTGGTTTGCCTTTTAATTTTTCGGAAACTTCATCAGAAGTTAGGGCATCCAGACTTTTACCATCAATTTCAAGGAAAATATCTCCTGCCATTAACCCTGCTTTTTGAGCCGGAAAACCTTCATGTGGATCGACAACTATCACATCTTCTCCCGCTTGGCGAATGATTGCTCCGATTCCTCCATATTGCCCGGTAGACATTAATTTATAATCCTCTATTAGTGATTCAGGAATATAATTGGTGTAAGGATCGAGTTCATAGAGCATAGCATCAATTGCCGCTTTCATTAAAGCACCTGGATCGGGTTCATCTACATAATTCAGGTCAATTGTTTTATATACCAATTCAAACAATTCCAAATTTTTCAAGATCTCGAAATCTACATCTTGTTGCTCTTCCAATTCTGGTTGAGCCTGCACATTTGCAACAGGTATAATTAATAAGAAGAGAAATAAATAGTGTATGATTTTCATAGTATTATTCGCTTTAAACCATCAATTAATTCGAAGGTTTGGGATAAACTTTCATTAATTCTTTTAAAAGTAATTGTATTTTTTCTTCGATTACCGCATAATCAGGATTTTCTTTCCCTGTATAGATGAAAAATAGTGCCAAACTTTTTGATTGCTCGACCAAACTTTTTTTTAGTGGTAAACGATTGAGGCGATAGGCTTCTTTTAATTGCCTTCGAATTCGGTTGCGATCATGCGCTTTTCGAATTCTTCGTTTTGGCACAGAAATAACAACCTTTAAGGGTTGTTTATCTTCAAAATCGACTAAACTATATTTTAGAATGAGTGGAAATTTTTTAATCGTCAAACCTGCTTCAAAGATCTTTTCCATGCTAATTTTACTGGTCAGTCTCTCTGATTTCTTGAAGGTGTTTTTTAACAATTTCTCTTCCATTTTTAAGTGCTCAAGATATATTCTTAAGATCTAAGATTCTTCAAATTAGAGATCCGGATTTTGTTCAATTTCTTTGGCCGCAAGCTCTAACTCTTGATAAAACGGCACACCATAAGCACGAATCAACGGCTCTTTTAGAAATTTATAAACGGGTACACCCAATTCTTCACCAAGGGTACATGCATCTTTACAAATCGGCCAACGATCATAATTCAAGGCCGTAAATGAGCGTAACTTGTGCGCACGAATGGGATATAAATGACACGAAATGGGTTTATTGAATTCAATCTTTCCATCTCGATAAGCCGCTTCAACAGAACATTTTGTGATGCCTTGATCATCTCTAAAAACAAACGCACATTCGCCGCCTTTCACCAAGGTTGTAACAGGTTCATTGCCTTGATCCATATAAAAAACACCGTTTTTCATCACTGTTTCATAGCCAATTTCAGACATGTATGGTTTAATCGCATCTAAATTCTCTTCTAAAAGATCAACTTCTTCTAGTTCGAGTGGTGCCCCATCATCACCTTCTACGCAGCAAGCGCCTTTGCAAGCTCCTAAATTACATACGAACTCCTTTTTAAAAATTTCGTCTGAAACGAGTTTATCTTGTATTTCTATGATCATATGCTGCGCAATTTGTTCGATTCTAGAACAAAGATGAGAATAATGTTTGTTTATTTCTGAAAAGGTATCGGAAAAGGTGCTAATTTGCCTCCATCATCTTAAATCCCACCCTAAACGAAGGAGGCTGGAGCGCTCCTAGGGCAATTCAAAATACGCAACCACTTCATAAACGAAACCTTTCTCATACATGAGAGGATCGTCAATTGTATAATCGTTATAGCGCACAGCTTTAATCTTTCCATCCTCCCATTCAAAATAATCCCATTCATCATTGGTGATTATTTTGCCTGTGTTACTCATTAAAAAACAACCATTTTGGGTGCACAAAGAAACCCCAAATTCATAGACTGTTCCGCCTTCAAAATCAAAATAATCGAGAAAAGAAATAGGTTTGAGAGTTGAGTCCAGTAGAAGGGTGCGTTCTTCATTCAACACTTCAACTTCACCAGTCGTTTTATTCATCTGTTCAAATTTGCCCGTTCTGACCAAAAAGCCTAGCTCACATTTTTCAATTGAAGCATAATAGGGTGAAACGATTTTCCATTTTCCATCTTTCTTTTCCCATACAACCGAGGTTTCCGAAATAAAATGGTAATAATCATACGGTGGCATTTCGCCGTAGAACCAAAATTCGTCAATATCGACGTAATAGTTCTCCAAATTATTGACTTCGAACTTTTCGTTAACGATAAACTGATCTTCAATGATATGAAAATTGGCCACCATTTGGTATTCACGCAACGAATCTTGCGGATAATTGTACAGGTTTCGTTCGACCCCGTTTTCGTACAATGTAATTCTATACGTCAGAAATTCGGCTTCTTCCGCTAAAGCGATAGTGATCGATCCATCATTCGCGGAAATTGAATAGATTGAATCTTCCCAATCTAAGTATAAAGAATCATGTTGCAGGTAGACAAAATAATTATAATCCACATTATAGTGGACTAATTCTCTTGGTTTGGTAATTGGTGAAAGTTGGATCGTTCCGTCCTTATTCAAGAATTGATATACTTGCCAGGTCCCCTCTTTATTTTGCACATAATAATCCTCTCTAAACCGATCCTCTAGTGCTAAATTCCGGAAAACTCTTTCTGGTAACGCCTTTATCACATGCTCTCCATTGGACCAAAAAATGAATGGATAATTCTCCCTATTCTCGAGTATTTCATTCAGATCAATATCTTCGAAAACTAACGCACCACTCCTATCAAAAAACGTATAGTTTTCTGCCAAATAAGGAGACTTTTCCTTCGTCTCAAATAATTCATACGCCAAAAAACCATTGGAGTTATTTGTGATTGATTGATAAATTGGCTGAATAAACCATTGCTCGCTATTCAGATTCCAAACACCTGAATTTCCATAACCACGAATTGCAGGAGGATAAACACCGTATAGCAAACCCATGTCTTTATCATAAATCAAAGAATCCTCTCCTGGATATTCTAAACTCCGCAAAGGTGGTGCAAATATATCCACTGAATCCACCTTAAAATCGATACAATAAAGCAGCGAATCATTGATCCACTTCAGTCCACAAGAACGGGTAAAACGCGATTCAGCAACACCCATTCGCACCGAATTTCTGGGTGAAATTGAGGTGATTTTTCGCTCCAAAAAATCATTAAATGAAATTATTTCTTGATCAATTACGAGGATATTTTCGAAATAATTTCGGCCGTACAAAAGTTGATAGTCTGCACTTAATGAATTCAAAATAGACCGTGTTCCATCTTCCAAAACTTTCTCGACATGCACTGCAATTCCATTATTTGCTGAATAGGTAAATACAAGACCTGTTTCATCCTCCAGAAACACACAATCATGCTCATTTGATAATAATTTACTAATTATTAATGGCGAATAAGCCTTATTATCATCAAAATAATGATTCAATTCGATTTGCCACACCCCTTTTTTACCCTCCTTTTCAGTTATAATATGAATACTGTCCGCCATTATTTCAACCTGTTCACAATTCAACAACACCTTCAAATTCTCAGCAGTTAATTGCGATAAATTTTGAATTTTGAGCACATATTCATCCGCTCTCTTCACATAGATATCATACGCATTCGTATACCAAATAAATGGCATTTGAAAAGCGGCATCAGCATAGGCAAAAATTGGTGTTTCGATAGCGCAAAACAAGAGGGAGTCTTTCACCTCACACGTTTTATAAATTGGCGGAATCTCCCACTTCTTTGTCTCCTTATTAAATATGCCAGCGTAACCAAAACCTGAGTCTATTTCGTAGGTCCCCTTCGATAAGAGCAGCGGTTCAATCGGATTTCGATAATAATTAATTAAAAGACGATTCTCATCTAAAGCGTCCAATTTAAAAAACGTTTCCGGTTGGAAATTCGCCATGTCTACCGAATCCGTTTGAATCTGTTCTCCCGTTTCAAAATTTAACATTTTGTTATTTAAATAAACAATGTTGCGATAGCTTTCAGCTGTCTCGGTGGGGAAAACGGCGTTCAATTGACTACAATCGTTGATAGTATACTTAAACCGATTTACGCCATTCGTAAAATGGTCGATTTCAAAACCATCCTTCGTGATTTGTAGATAAAGATGAGCAGGAGAAATCTCTAAAATTGGGTTTTTAGTTGACTTGATGAGTACTGTTTTTGACGGAAACTCATAGATTCCGTTTTTTTTCTTTTTATAGAAAATGACATGCGTTGAATCCGCTGTGAAGCGCAAAGAATCTGCTTTAAGGCCAACCATTGGATCTTGTGAAAAAAGACTTTCAAAACTTATAATACATATGATTACAACTAATACAATACTCTTGAAGACATAATTTTGTTTCATGGCGACTTGATTTAGTTAT
>JALQVX010000092.1 GCA_023263555.1 Crocinitomix sp. | reverse complement strand
TGCAGGCTTTGGCCACTCAAACCGGCATGGAGGTGGTCATTATTCGCCCGCCTTTAGTTTATGGACAAGGAGCTCCCGGCAACTTTGCCAGGTTGGTGCGCTTGGTGCAACGCGCCATTCCGTTGCCATTTGGTGCGGTTAATGCACAGAATGATTTTGCTGTAAACCTAGTTTCACACACTGCTGGTGACACTGATGCTTCTGATCCATTAGATTTCGAATTCGAAGTTGAAAATGTTGGAACAACTACTTTCCCTGCTGGTGATACATTATGGGTATCTTTAGGTTTTGATGGAGAAGTAGTCTCTTTAGCACTTGTTGGAGGTGGAGTTTCAGGTTATATTATTGATGCTGATTTTGCACCTGGTGACGTTTTTGCTGTTCCAGTTGTTAGTATTGATTGGATTCCACAACCGGCTGGAACAACAGTTGAATTATGTGCTGTTGTTTATGGTTTCGGTGAAGCTTCTTTCAGTGGTGCTGGACCATCTATCGAAGAAATTATCGTAGGTGATGATAACACAGCTAATAATACTTCTTGTATTACTGCTGAACTTCCTATTGATGATGTAAGTATCGAAGCAAATGAGTTAGGTTTAACTAATATCTATTATGCTGCTGGTGAAATCATTTTAGTTAGCGAAGGTTCTGAAGCAGGAAAACAAGTTAATATGAACGTTGTTAGTATCAACGGTCAATCGGTACAAAACGAAACTTTCGTAATGTCTCAAGGAATGAATGCAGTTGCGGTTAATTCTATCGCTCCTGGTATTTACATTGTTGCGATCGAAATCGAAGGTGTTCTTGTAACTAGAAAAATTTCTGTTCAATAATTAATTGAATATTAAATCTTTAAAGCTCGTCTTGGTTCTCCAAGACGAGCTTTTTTTTTGAAATAGTTTACAGTAGCAAATTTATATCTATCTTTGCCCAAGAAAATAAAAAATGAATCTTAATCAATTACATCATCATCATCATTCAACTTACGCTATCGTGAGCAGGAATTGATGTGTAGTTAATCACCATATTCAAAACCCGTCTTTGCATAGCTGAGACGGGTTTTTTCTTTTCTATTAATTCCCTTCTCGGTTTGCTCAGACACAATTTAAAAAAATGAGTAAACTTAAAATTGCCATTCAAAAAGCAGGTCGCCTTCAGGAGGATTCGCTCCAAATTCTCAAGGACTCCGGAATTAAAGTAGATAATGGACGGGATCAATTTAGAGTTGAAGCGTCCAACTTTCCGCTTGAACTTTATTATTTGCGGAATTCAGATATTCCTCAATACGTTGAAGATGGGGTCGTTGATATCGCTATAGTTGGTGAAAATCTGCTAATCGAAAAGCAGACAAACCTAGAAATTGTAAAGCGATTGGGATTCTCTAAATGCAGACTTTCTTTAGCAGTGCCAAAGGATGTGAATTATACAGATCTCTCCTTTTTCGAATCGAAGCAAATTGCTACGTCTTACCCGAATACCCTTGCAGACTTTTTAGCGAAGAATCAAATCAATGCAACGATTCATGCCATCTCAGGATCTGTTGAAATAGCACCGACTATCGGATTAGCTGACGGTATTATGGATATTGTGAGTAGCGGCAATACGCTCTAAAAAAATGGACTAAAAGAAGTGACCACGCTTTTTTCATCTGAGGCAGTCTTGGTGAAATCAGCTAATTTAACAGGTGACCGAGTTGGTATTTTGGAACAACTTCTTTTTCGTATGAATGCGGTTCTCAAAGCAAAAGATTCGCGCTATGTCTTAATGAATGTTCCTACTGATAAAATCAATGAGGTCGCTAAGATCTTACCCGTCCTCAAAAGTCCAACTGTTCTTCCGCTGGCCGAAAAGGGCTGGAGCTCATTGCACTCCGTCATCAACAACGAGGATTTCTGGAATGTAATTGATCAATTAAAAATAGCTGGAGCAACGGATATTTTAGTGATCCCAATCGAAAAAATTGTTTTATAAATCAACGAATGATGAAAGAATACAACAATCCAAAACCTTCTGAGTGGAACGAAATTACGACACGTCCGCAACTAGAAAAAGCCGCTTTATTTAGTCCAGTTCAAAACATCTTTGAAACGATTCATGAATCTGGTGATCAAGCTGTTCAGAATTTTACGAAAGAGTTTGACGGTGTGCTCATAAATGAGTCCCGTGTGGCTATCTAGGAGATCGAAGCAGCCAAAGAAAGTGTTTCTCAAGAATTGAAAGATGCTATTGACATGGCGGCTAAGAATATTCTTGCTTTCCACACTGCACAGCGCTCTAATTTTGAAAAAATAGAAACTTCTGAGGGCGTAACATGCTGGCAAATTGATCGTCCGATTGAAAAAGTGGGAATCTATATACCTGGCGGTTCGGCGCCACTTTTTTCTACGGTACTTATGTTGGGCATCCCCGCCATAATTGCCGGTTGCGAAGAAGTGGTTCTATGCTCTCCTCCAAATCGTGAAGGGAACATTCATCCCGCTATTTTATATGCTCCAAAATTCAAACAAACTGGATCTGTACAATAGATATCCGCTACTTCATAATCTATTCCTGAAGTCATGGTTAATTGATGTCTAATTTTAATCGCATTTTCTTGCTCAGGCGTCATTGAGGTCCAACCTGCACCTAAATAATCGGACGTGGGATTTTCAATGGTTAAAAAACCTTCTTGCTGCGCAATTCCCGTTCAAACCGAAGTGACGCATTTCCCTGCTGATGCCCAATACCACAAACTGTCTTTGGTAAACGTGTCATAATATTTTTCCAATACAATTTTACCGTCTTTTAAAACAATGAAAGCTTTCGTGTTCTTATCGTCTAAATATTCATATGAGGCAGGCAAATTTTCAGGGCACCAACCTAATTCGGACATGCTGATGGTATCCCATGCACTACCAACCAAGGGGGGGAAGTAGAGATCTTGCGAAATGGCTGAATGCAATGTACCAAAAAGGAAAGCTAAAGAAAGGATCAAATTTTTCATTGTTGTTTAGTTTGGTTCTCAATGCATTATTAGACAATAATTAGCAATAAAGGTTTAATTACAGGTTAAAAATAAAGTATTTCTCATTCGGTACATTGGATTTAGTTGAACGTGCTAACTTTGAAGTACTAAATTAATAACGAATGAGAAATATTCTGTTTATAAGTCTAATTATTCTTTTAACCGCTTGCGGTGGAACGAATTATAATACCTATTCAAATGTTGAACATGGCTTCGAAATAGATTATCCTGAAAATTGGGATACGACCAAAATGGATGCACGTATGGTTTTTATGGCTTTAGAAGGCTTTAAGGATTCAACAGACCTCTATACTGAAGGGTTTAGTATTTCTGTGTATGATAATGAAGGATACGATTTGGAATCCATTGTGGACCAAAATGTAAATGTAGCGCAATATTATTTTGCTGATGCTAAAATTGAGCGTAAAGACTTGGTCACGGCTAATGATATTGAGGGTATTGTATTGGAATTAATTTATGACGCAGACGGATTAGAAGTAATGAATCGCGCGTGTTTCTTTGATCATGCCGGAAAACTGTATACCATTACTGAAAGCATGGAAAATAAAAAGCGTGATGAATATGACGCTATTTTTAATGAGATCATTAACAGCTTAGCCTGGAAGGAATAGAGGATGAAGTTGATTGTGCAAAATATAGCGGAAAAATTTAGCACTTTTAGTGACCTTTGGAGTCCAAAAATTATTGGCGAACTTTATGGTCAACACGTTAAATTGGCGCGTTTAAAAGGTGAGTTTGTAAGACATAAACATGAACTAGAAGATGAATTGTTTTGGGTTATTGAAGGTGTGCTCAAAATTGTCTTGGATGATCATGTGATAACACTCGGTCCGGGTGAAATGGTAACTATTCCTAAAGGAGTTTATCACCAACCGATTGCTGAGGAAGAAGTTAAAGTGGTGCTTTTTGAACCCATATCTACTTTAAATACTGGAGATGCTTTAGGATCTAATTTAACAAAATATAAACTCGATCGATTGGATGATTAAAGGGGGAGCGCAATATTTATTTATCTTTTCTCTTGTTTTTATGCTTGCTTGTCAAACTGAAATCAAGATTTCTGAAGATGCTGATACGAATGATAAAGGAGAAATAACTGATTCATTTGGTGTACAGTATCATTATGAAAACGAATTCTCTGACTCTGAGCAACTAAAATTAGAGATATGGATGGACGAAGTATACGCAGCTACTCAGGCTACCTTAGGGAGTTATCCTTTTGACGTTCAGGTGCATTTCTTTACTTCTAAGCACTCATCTCGCCCAGTTTCTTTCGGGCTAGCAAAAAGAAAAGACGGAATAAATTCGGTGAGTCTCTATGTTGATCCAACTGCGAGTCTCGAAGATTTATTGGCCGATTGGACCGCGCCCCACGAATTAAGTCATTTGTCAATTCCGTTCCTCGGTAAATCAAGTAAATGGTTTTCAGAAGGGTATGCTACTTTTTTAAGTCGTCAAATCATGATGGATATGGGGTATTATACCCAAGAGTCGTTTGATTCTCTCTACACCACGCGCATCAAAGAGGCTGCGAGTGATTATGCCTCTGATGAATTGACATTTATCGAGCGATCGAATGAATTGGCTGCCAATCATCAATATTCCAGCATGTATTGGGGATCGGCAAGCTTTCTCTTTGTTATTGACAAGCGATTAAGGGCTGAGCAGGATAAACGTTTTACAGATATTCTCATTGATTATCAAGTGTGTTGTCGATTGGAGGATCGTAATTTAAAAGATGTTATTCAATCGTTTGATCAATTGATCGGTGATTCTTGGTGTAATGATTTAATGGCTATTTATCGCAATAAAAGTGCGAATGAAGCGTTGAAATCTTTTCAATAAAGTGGATACTGATGTCATTT
>JALQVX010000083.1 GCA_023263555.1 Crocinitomix sp. | reverse complement strand
GAACTATTATTCCTGCTCTATTCCGTTCATTTAGAAATTGAAAAGCAAGATGCCGAATCGTTTAATGATTTTATTAAATGGGGAAAAATAATGCTTTCTGATTTTGATGAAATCGATCGCTACATGGTTGTTCCAAAATTAATTTTTAGGGATTTAAGAAATTTAAAAGAAATTGAAAATTGGAGCTTTTTGGCAGATGAGCTTTCTGCAGGGCAAGAAAAATACCTTACCCTATGGGATAAATTACCACGGTATTATGACTTGTTGCAACAGGAATTGAAGAAACGCGGTATTATCTATCAGGGCGCCGCTTATAAAAAGTTTTACGATACCTTATTGAGTCAAGGCAGTGGCCATTTAGAGGCTATTCATTATTATTTTATTGGTTTTAATGCACTTTCTGTTAGTGAAGAGGAGATCATGCGTTTTTTGATTAAAGATAAGCGCGGAACGGTTTACTTTGATGTGGATGAAAGTTATTTTGAAAATCAAGAACACGAAGCAGCACATTTTTATCGACAAATATTAATGCGCTGGGCAACAAAGAAGGAGGTTGGAAATGAATTTAATGCGCATCCAAAGCGAATTAAGATTATAGAAACGGCTCAGCAGATTGCGCAAACAAAAATTGCAGGGAGTATCGTGGAAGAATTGCTCGATCTAGGGTTTGATTTAAATCAAACAGCGATTGTCTTAGCGGATGAATCCCTCTTGATTCCCCTTTCACGCTCGCTACCCGCAAAGATTGAAAAAGCAAATATTACCATGGGGTATCCCATTCGCTTTTCGCATTTAAAAGGCTTGGTGGATATCGTTTTTGAATTACAGTTTAATTTTCAAAAGTTCAATTCGGATCGGATTTATCATAAATCATTGATGAATTATTTAGACCATCCCTATTTAGTGGAATTAATCGGTGATGCAGAGAAGATTAATGCCTTTGAAATGGACATGATCCGCAAGAATAAAATTTTTATTGTTCACGACGAATTGATCGATCTTTTTCAAGAGTTAGGAGCAATTAATCACCTTTTTCAAGCGTGGAAAGATCCAATTAAAGATGGATTTAAGGCCTTTAATCAATTAATAACAACGCTCTATCATTGCTTTAAAGAGAGCGAGCAGGATCGTCAAATCGATTTGGAAATTATTTATCACTTTTCAAAAGGGTTTAAAAAGTTTGAGGACATTACCATTCAATATCCTTATCCGCTAAATTTGAAATCTTTTAAGCAACTTTTTTATCAATTTTGGCAATCGGAGAGTTTGTCGTTTTTAGGAAACCCAACCGAAGGTTTACAAGTGATGGGGATTCTTGAAACACGTACCCTGGATTTTGAAAACCTGATTATTTTGGGAATGAATGAAGGGAATTTACCCAAAACGAATATTGTCAATTCTTTTATTCCGCGCGACCTAAAATTGCATCATCAACTGCCTGTGGAAGAGGATCGACAAGCTATTTTTGCGCATCACTTTTACCGATTGCTCCACCGTGCTAAACGGATTTACTTTACCTATAATTCAACAACGGAAGGAATAGGGGCCAGTGAGAAAAGCCGTTTTTTAACACAGCTTGAAAATGAAATTGATTTTGAAAAAGGACATGTTTATGAACAATTCACTTTTACGACTGATGATAAAGCGGCTGGAATTTCGACGGTCACTTATCCAATCTCGGATGCCATCCGTTCTAAATTAGACCAACGTCTCGCTGACGGTTTGTCTCCTTCTGCGCTGAATAAATTGATGATGTGTCCACTCGATTTTTATTACCGGTATATTTTGGGAATGAAAGAGAATTTAAGTGTGGAAGAAAATATTGAATCCTCCACGTTTGGAACTAAAATTCATGATGTCTTAGAGTCCATTTTTCGAACTAATTTTTTGGACACAAAAGCGAAATTGGATATCGCCGTTTTAGAAGGTGAACGGAAGAATTGTGAGAAGTATTTGCGAGAAGCGTATCTAAAAGATTTTAGCGCTGAAGACTTGAGATATGGACAAAATAAGCTCTCTTTCGAAGTGTCACTCGGATTTTTAGATCGTTTTCTGAAGAAACAAATTGACGAGTTAAAACAAAGTGATGCACCTATTTATTTGATTGCGTTGGAGCAAGAAATTTCGGCTACGTATGAATGGATGATTAACGGTGAATTAAAAACAGTTAAAATTCAAGGTAATGCCGATCGTATTGAGCAATTTGGCTCCTTTTATCGTATCATTGATTATAAATCGGGTAAATGTACAACCGACAAAGTTCAATTAGGAGCAAAGATTTTGAATGAAGGGGAGATGGAAAAGTTTATGCATAAAGATGATAAAGGTTATGGCAGACAATTGTTAATGTATGCGCTCATGTTTAGAGCAACTTATCCAGAGTTTAAACAGTTTTCTGCAGGAATTATATCCATGATTAATGTAGATGAATGGTTGCAAAATGTTGTGCCAACAAAAGATGATTCTGCCATTTTATCGACTGAATTATTAGATGCGTTTGAAGAGGAGTTACGACTAACGCTTGAGGAATTGTATATCGAAGAGTATTCGTTTGAACATAATGCAGATGCCCGTTATTGCGAGCATTGTGAAGTGTAATTTAGCTCGTCTGACTTTCCACAGCTTTGCGAACGCTGCCATGTGTTTTTAAAAGTTCGTTGGCCTTTTCATACGAAATATTTAATTCGTTCATCACCATACGCGTTCCTCTGTCAACTAATTTATCATTGCTTAATTGCATG
>JALQVX010000078.1 GCA_023263555.1 Crocinitomix sp. | reverse complement strand
CGAAAATCGCAAATAAACAAACTAATTTGCGCAAATCAATAATACATCCAAAATTTATTTTTTGTATATTGCTCATAATAAATCCATTAACAATGAAAAAGAAAGCTCAATTTTACATTCCATTATTATTTCTTTTAGCGATTCTTTCGTCCTGTAAAGACGAACCCATTCAACCTATTGACATGTTACCTCCTGCAACGAATGAAGGTAAAAATACCTTTGGTTGTTTGATTGATGGTGAAGCGTTTATTCCTAATTACGTTGGGGGAGGGGCTGGAGCGAACGCTACTTATAATTCTTTTTCCCATAGGTTTGCTGCCGGGGGGTCAATGGAAGATAAAAATGGTGTGTTAAAACGCGTTGGTTTTCTGGTTTTTTTAGACAGTGGAATAGGAACCTACATAATGGATGACATAGGAAATGAGCAATCAATTTATAACAATTATGACCCAGCAAATAATTGTGGATTTTTTGATGGTGACCCTGAAAATCCAGGCACAGTTGTTATTACTCGGTTAGACACTGCTAATTATATTATTTCTGGTGTTTTTAGAATGGATGTTATCAGTGAGCACTGTCCCGATAAAATAATTCATATAACAGAAGGGAGGTTTGATATGAGGTATTAGCTAAACAATTTTAACCTAATCCATCACCTCAACCCACTTATTGTTTGCCGATTTGTTTTGGCAAAAACATTTCTTTATTAATTCTTAAACTCAAAATTTATGAAAACAAAAAACTTGTTATTAGGCTTGTTATGCCTATTCGTTGGCTCAGTAAAGAGCTATTCACAATTCGAAAAACCCTTGGACAGTGTAGAAACCGCCTATTTTAATACCCTAAATGAAATATTTGACGGTATTGACATGACTTATGTAGAATCCGGTGTGCTGTATGAAAGGGGGTTCCCTTTTATTACCTTTGAACCTTTTATCGGCGAACTCAACGAAGAAAGCAAAGCCAGCCGACTGGCTTTTGGATTAGCGTATGCCGCCATTACCTCTATGGTGGTAGATTCTGCTAAATCTCTCCCCGATCCTTCTGCATATATGACTATGATTGATGGGGTAAACCAACATTCTTCAACCATTCCCCTGTTGGGCTTGCATCAAAAATACCACAGTATTGATTCAAATGCCATTGCCAATGGTTTAATTGCTGTTTCGGGCAACGCTATTTCTGATATTTTTCCAAGGGCAACAAGTCCATTTATCGAACACGACCTTTTTCTATTTGCACCTGCTCACCACAGTGTAAAAAGCAATGTGTTTAACTTTCGGATAGATTCTTCTTTTTTTTACACCAATACAGGTAAAACCATTGCAGACATAAGTATTGATGCAGGAATAGATTCTACTTACACCAGTGTTCAGTTTAATCAAAATATCCCAGTCATTTACAGCACCGGCGGTACAAAAAACATTAAAATACGGATAACCTATACAGATGCTACGGTCTATTATTCGCATTTTGATATTCGGGTGGGTGCGCCTGTCGGGCGTTCGGTAGATGGGTTATCTCCCGATTTTACCCATTATATTTCGGAAATTCCCGGAGTTGACGGCGCGGGTAGAGGGGGAGGAACGCTCAATGTGTATTTGGCATGTGGCCATACCGAAATTGAAAAACCCTTTATTTGGGCAGAAGCCTATAACCCGCATGTAGGTAAAATGAATGCCAACTTAACACCTAAAGATATTGTTGACCGTATGAGTACTGATGATGGAATTGTTGATGGTACGAGACTTTATGAACATTTAAGAGAAAACGGCTACGACATCATTATTATAGATTATGATGATGGCGGTGATTATTTACCTCGCACAGGCGAACTCATTAAAGAAACCCTTCGCTGGGTGAATGAGCGCAAAGCAGCAGCAGGCAGCACCGCAAAAAATGTGATACTGGGGCAAAGTATGGGTGGCGTTGCAACAGCTATAGCATTGAAAGAAATGGAAGTACTATCTTTAGAAGATCACGAAGTAGAAAAATTCATCATTTTTGACAGTCCTATAAATGGCGTAAATATTCCATTGTGTATGCAGTCAAGCTTGTTGCAAATTAGTTTTCTTCCGGTTAATAAGATAGTGTGGCCAGTGCCACTGACATACATACAGCTGCCCCTTTATTATTTTGTTCCTATTCTTAAAAACGTTCTTGAAATATATGAACTACCAGCAACACAAACCATGGTGCGTTACATGTTAGATTTTGAGAGTATAGGGTTTGGAAGTTGGCCTACTCACCTCTATGATGACTTTTATACTTATTTTCATGATGAACTAGGAGGAATGCCAACGGAGTGTGCGGTATTAAATATCACCAATGGTTCTCGTAAAGGTTTAGCCGGTACGCATAATTTTTATCCTGAAGAATTAGTGATGCATGCAGACAATAAAAATTTAACAGTTTTGTCTTTTTTGCCTTTTCGTGATGGGACAGGAGATGAAGAAGATACGGATGTCGAAGAAATTAATACTGAAAGTGCGTCGATCACTGGAACGCTAATCACATGGGCTATCGGAGGAACCGCCACCATTGATATAAAAGGATGGGCGTCAGGAGATCATGAGCTATCCAAGATATATGAAGGATATATTAAAATGAAATTTATTTGGGGTGATACACTAGCATATCATAATTGGGTATACTACAATACAGATGAACACTTACCAGCTGTTGATTGTGCACCCGGAGGCTTTTTTGGTCTAAAAGATAAGGGATTTATCTTTGATGAAGATTCTTTAGGCGATTTAGCTCCAGTAGTTTTTAAACTTCAAACCTATTGTTTCACACCAACCGGGAGTGTGCTAAATTATCATGGTTCAGGCGGCACGGATTGGGCTGATGTTCCTTTTAGAAATTACGAAGACAATACAGGCGATATTTCGAATAACTATACAAGAGGCGTTAATAATTATTTAAGTAATTCCGAAACCAGAACATGGGGCACAGCCTCAACCTACCAAAATACTGCACATACTTGGTTTACGTTCGAAGGGGCAAACTATTTGCTTTATCACCTTAAAGGTTCCGATCAGTTAGCGGGTGTTACTTCGATAAGTTCAGGCACATATAATTTCGGAGAATCAATTATACCCGATTTTGCAATCGATCCTTATGGTACTCCAAAACCGTATAAAACATCTTCAATTGTAGATCATTCGATTTCTGTTGATAATACGACTATCAGTGTAAATGCTAATTTTAATATTGGTTTAACTCCTTCGCCCTATGCGCCAGATGATTTGGGCAATACCCTTACCAATTCACATTTTAATGTCAATATTGGTCCGCTCTGCGAACCTATGCCTGCGGTTGAACTTATAATAGAAAACGAAGCGCAGTTTGTAATTGGGGACGGAATCAATCGCTCAGGTTCAGTGCATGTTCAAGATGGTCATTCTATAATTGTTCGTGATGGTGGTGTTGTTCGAGTAAAAAAAGGTGGTTTGTTGAAGTTGATGGATGGCGGCAAACTCATCATTCAAGATGGGGGAACAATAATTTTAGAAGAAGATGCCAAATTGATCACAAATGAAGGAAGTACTTTATTCTATCATCAAGGTGGTGAAATTGCTTTAAATGGCGAAGATACCGAATTGCGTTTGGGAGGAATGCTGTATTTATTTGAAGACGCTGTGTTTAGACCAACACATGACGGCTATTCAAGTGGGAAAATTAGTATTCAAAATACCGAGGGTGTAATCATTGCAGAGGATAATTCTCGCATTGAATTTATAGGGGACAATGAGGATGATCCCTATGTGATTTTTACAGAAGAAGGAAGGATTCAATCTCCTGCGAATATGGATTTGATGCGCTTTTCCAATTGTAAAGTGCTGTTTAGAAATGGTGACGCTCCTATTATTTCTGAATCTCCATTCTCTGCTATGGGCGTAACATTTGATGTGCAATCAAATTTGGTTGAAGATGAACTGCATCCAAAACTATTTTTATACAATCGTTCTTTGATTACAGGTAGTGTAGTTCAAGATGTTCGTTTGGTCGTAACCAATTATGCAGCACCTTTATTAAGTGGCTATTTTTTAAATATGGTCGGTAATGATTTTGATTACAGCTATGAATTTGATCAGCCACAGGTCGTGTTAAATGGTGGAAATCTAACTATGTTCAACTGTCATTTTACAGATTTTAAAGATGTTTGCCTTGAACTTTCACCCACGACTTATTCTCAAATTATGAACAGCTCATTTTCGAGTGAGACATACGAATATGTCGGAATGCCAATTCTTCATACATCTAATACAGAACTTTACGTGTATAGCTCTACATTTGACAAGGTGACAACCGCCATTCAATCTGATTTTGGAAAATTGAGGCTTAAATGCAATACCTTTAACAATGCACTTTATCAGTGTATTGTTGCTAAATCGGGGGCCGAATTGGAGCTTGGCATGAATGCAGGTTATAATAAATTCACAAACCTCTCAAATTATAATATCAAATTGGAAGACGCTCAATCTGTTTATGTTACAAATGGCTATAATTACTTTAATGACGTTGCGGAAATTCCAACCATACAAGGCACGCTTCAGATAGGCGGACCATATCTAACAATGATTTTGGCCAAACACAATCGTTGGAATGGTGCAAATACGGTTCCTGCAGCAAGTGAATTTCAAGTCAGCAGTTCAATTACAGGAAATCCGATTCTGTTTATGGCGAATTTACCGGGTAGTGCCAATTGTGGGTATTATGATCCCAATGTTCCAATCGTTGATCACGCTGGAGGAACAGGTACTTATATGCCAATTATATCATTTACAGGTGAATCTAACAGCATGCGACTTGATTCAGCGGTTGTCTACGCCGGATCTACGACAACGCTTTGGGATTCTACTCAAAGTGATTTAGTTGCTATCAGTCGATTTTATGATGTATTGATGTACCCATATTCTGAACAAGAACTAGCAGACACTTCAATTCGCTTTTATCGCGATTATGCCTACGAATGGATGAAACATACAGTTTATCATGCCATTAGTGATAGTATTATTGATGTGACTAGCAATCAAACGAGTTTCTCTTCACCTATTCAAAAGTATGTGGATGTACTTAATTCCATTACCGATTCTGATACGATTCCAGCAGCCGAATATGTAAAACGATTTTATTTAGAATTAGATAAGGCACATTTGTCAAGAGTAATTGGAAAGACCGATATGGGACTAAACATTCTCCAAAATCTCGATTTGTGTCCCCTTGATTCAAATGAACAAATTGTGTTGAATAAATGGAAGTTTGCATTCGAAGAGGAATTGGCAAAACAAAATTTGGGTGAAGAAGGATTCGGATCAGAGGATGTGCGTACGGACACTTCCGGCTATCGTACACCAACAGCAACTCAAATTAATGAATCTTATTTTGGTTCAATTATTAATTCACCATCAAGCATCACCTATCGCTCATGCACCAATGGTTCTATGAAACCCGAAGAGGATGAAACCATTCGCGC
The DNA here is from genome assembly GCA_023263555.1 of Crocinitomix sp. GTDB lineage: Bacteria > Bacteroidota > Bacteroidia > Flavobacteriales_D > Crocinitomicaceae > Crocinitomix. The sequence continues at coordinate 5,470 of JALQVX010000078.1, read as the reverse complement.
TTCTTCGTTTACGATTTATCCGAATCCTTCTGATGGTATTGTTAATTTAAAATACCAAATTCCTTCGGAGAAAAAAGCGGAGTTGATTGTGTATAGCATCAACGGTCAAGTGATTTATCGCACATGGCTGAATGAAGGAGCAAACACAGCAACGATTGATCTTTCAAATGTAGAGTCGGGCTTATACCTGTATACCGTTATGATTGAGGGAGCGGTTGAACATGCTGGGCGAATTTCGATTGCGAAGTAGTTTTTATTTTATAAGTTCATTGAATTTGCCATGCAAACTATTGCATCGCAAATTTTTGTTCAATGAGCAACTCAACAACTATTTTCCAATCGTTACAACAACCTTCCCCTTAGCCCGATTCGTTTGAAGATAATAAAAGGCATCTAGGGCTTCTTCAAAAGGATAAACACGATCAATTATTGGTCTAATTTTCCCAGCGTCTACCAAACGCGCAATTTCTTCTAATTTTTCACGGTTCGGTTGACTCCAGACATGTTTATAGGTGATCTTTTTTAATCGCATCCGCAACAGCAAAACACTCATGGCCATTTGGTTAATGCGAATATAAATCGAAGGTACGCCTACTTCTTTTAGCGTGTCGGTATCGTAGTGACCGGCAATCGAAATGATGGTGCCTCCTTTTTGTATCAAACGAATGGAGCGACTTGTATGTGGTCCACCGAGCGTATCATAAACGAAATCGACACCTTGCGCTTTTTTTCGATAATCCTCTTTTGTATAATCAATGACGTGATCGGCTCCGAGTGCTTTCACCCATTCAAGATTTTTAGTACTCGTGGTGGTAAAAACTTCTGCACCGAGGTATTTGGCGTACTGAATCGCAAAACTTCCAATGCCGCCAGATCCTCCTAAAATCAAAATTTTCATTCCTTTTTGAAGTTTGCCTATTCGGAATGAATCCATAACCGTGCAACCAACCAAAGGCAAACCTGCAGCTTCTTGCATTGAAATGGAGCTTGGAACGATTGCTAGATATTCCTGATCGATTAAACAATGTGTGGCAATCGTTCCCATTTGTGACCAAGGGACTTTCGCATAGATCTGATCTCCTATCTTAAAATCAAGGACATTCATTCCCTTCGCGATTATTGTCCCGGCAACGTCAAATCCCAATGAAAAAGGTTTTGGAGGATCGAGTACAATTTTAACTTTTCCTCGCGCCATTTTATAATCTACAGGGTTTAAAGCGGCAGCATCAACTTCAATCACGACATCATTGATTCCTGGTTGCGGCCTATCCAATTCTTCAACGCTTAAGTTTTTATAAAAATTTTTACCGTATGCATGTAGACGCAATGCTTTCATAGCTCTAAAATAGAATTAATAATGGCTTGCATTCAATTCAACCCCTTCTTTTATCTATTCACGAAAGGCTAAAATACTCTGTAAGTATTTTGAATTGAGCGTATTGAAAATACCGTATTTTGCTTTTAAATGGGCTTCAAATTCGTTCATTAAAGCAACACTTTTTTCAGAACTTGGGAATTTATTTTCCACTTCATATTCCCACAGTTGAACTGATTTTAATGAACTCGGAAATAGCGGATAGAAAACAGACTCATCCAATGAAGATTCAAACAACCAGCAGGCTTTTGGATTGGTTTTGAAAAATTCAGGGGTTTCGCTTTCAATGGTTTTATTGATGAGGATTTCACCTGTTTTTTCGAGGCTGTTTTCGGCCTTTAAATAGATATGACTTCGACTTCTAACAGATTGCCCAATAAGAACAGGGCGCAATTTTTGGATTCCTTCAATGGAGAAAAGATCCGGCAATAAAAAATGCAATTTTTGGAACGGGACGAGTGGTGCTCCAGCTTTAAATTCAATCCATTGCGCTAATTCATCCAAATAGGGTTGATAATTAACAGCTGTTCCGGTTACTTTGAGAGCTTGCATTTCTGCAAAAAGTAAATCGAGAAAACGAGCCAAATCAATTTTCAAGTCCTTGTGAAAGAGGTAATAAAAATCCAGTTCGGTTTCTTCCACTTCCATGCGCACCCCATTCGTTGTTTCCATCTCCGATTTTAACTGAAAAACATAGGCAAATCCTCCTTCTCCGTCTTCTTTTTTGCGCATCCGGAGTGAATATCCTTTTTCGGCCAAATCAAAATTTGGGGTGTCAAAATAGAGATCAAAATAGGTCAAATCTGAATGGTGAATGAGTGAAAAACCATTCATTTCTCCTCCTTTTTCTATAAATGCCGTAAAACCTGTTCCTTGCTCAAACCCGTATTTACGTTGGGTCTCAATTCCTTGCGAAAAGGAGTGAATCCCCTGCCAAAAAAGAAGCGTTATCAATAAAAATCTAATGCCCATAATTTCGCTCCCTTCCTTTTTTGTCCAAAAAACTTTCAGGGTTTTCTGCCCGTTTATAATCCACCATTAATTCACCATTTTTAATAATGTGAATACCGTTTTCAATATAAGTGAAGTGACAATCAAAGGGAATGGGATGCCGATCGGCTATCCCAAAAGCCTGTAAAATATTTGCTCTTCGTGAAGCTAATTTGTGAAAATACAATTCCGCAATGGGAGTAGGCCAGCCCGTTTCAGCAATCATTTTTTTGAGTGTTTCACCATCAAGGGCGCCAATGCGAAGCGCCATCCATTTTAGGTCGTCATAATTCGCCTTCACATAAGGATCGAGCATGGCATTAATAGCATTTTTGAGCACGATTTTATTCCGTTTCAGTTGAAAAACTTCCCATCCAAATTCATTCACCAAACCCACTTTAAAATCGGGTGGAAAGGCATTGACTTTAACGCCGAAACTTGTTCCTAAATCAGAGAAAATTGCAGATATGCGGTAGTTATAATCGCCATCATGCACAGTCGTGAGACAGGTGTTTTCTTCACGGGTATCCCAATTGCCAATAAAGGCATGTGCTAAGAGTGCTGCGCGAAGTGGTCGTCGTTGATCATTGTTCAAATCGTTCGGTAAAATAGACCCAATTCGTTTCACCCTATCCGGTCGTCCTTCCACTGCACATTTCAAAAATCGGACGTAAGAATAGCCAAAATAGGGTTTTAATTTTTTTTCAGTTTTGATGAGTTGGTCATCTATTTCTCCATAAGAGGAAATAAAAGGGGTTAAATTTACATCATAAATGAGTAAAACACTGTCTTTTAACTGTTGTGCATTTTTAACCCTTTGATTAGGTGGAAAAACCAAGGTTAATTCATCTTTACCATAAAAATAAGGGTGATCAACATCATAACCAAGGGCGGCAAAAATGCGTGAACCGAGCACATCTGTATGCACTTCGTCTCCCCATTTGAGTGACCATTCATTGTCATAATCTAAATCCAAGCCCTTCACTTTCGGAGCCGACCCGCTATAGGACAATCCGTCAAAAAGGATGATCATCTGTTTTTTAGCCTTAATCTTTTTTTCTTTCGCCAATTTGTCGAATTGGTCGTAGAGCATTGAATCGGGAACGTGATGCCAATAAGGAGAATCGCTTTCATCTTCCACTCTTTTTTGATCGACTGGAATGCGATAAGAAAAGGCCCGCAAACTTTTTTTGGCCGTACGGTAAATTTCAATTTGTTCTTTACGCGATTTTATCACATTGGCATCCATAATAGCTGCTTGCTGAAAAGAATGATAGAAGAGCGTCAATTCATACAGCACTTCATACATTGAGTCATTGACAGTTTCATTTGTTAAATAGGCCCATTCGAGTTGCTCATTCAAATGTTTAATATGGCGCATAAAGGCTTTTTTCCTTTTCGGAAGTGGGAAACCTTGGAATTCGAGAATATCAACATTGGTGAGGTAATTACTCAATATCCGAGTGTTTTCTAGGCTAATCGTTTGGTTGTGAACGAGTTTTGCGATTGCTAAAGGATCTGTTTTCAACCGTAAATTCCCACGACTCGTTTGAGCCATCAGCCAAGAAAGCGAGAAAATTAAACCTATGGTTAACAAGGTGCGCATCTGAATTCAAAGATACAACCAAAATCGCCTGAGAATGATTTATCAAAAATAATTATCATAAGGTCATTGGCTCAAGAATTTTATCTACCTTTAAATCAATTACTTTAGTCTAAAAATGACCTTATGAAACTCAATGTTACGTTCTTATTTTTGTTCTTTATACTCGGCTTATCTGCTTTTAAAAGTTCAGCTCAAGATCAAACTAAAAAATTTAGAATTGAAATTGAACCAGCCGCTTTTACGTTGAGAGGTGTTTCGGGAAGTATTTTGTATAATGTCAGTAAGACTCCCAATCTAAGTCTAGGCTTATTCGGTGCTTCAGTGGATGTACCACTTTTCACAAGAGCGAATATGTTTGAAAACGTTGGCGGTGATACGAGTGATGTAAGACTCGGTTTTCAAATTGCGTTGATGGCGCGTTATAACCTAAAACTATTCAAAGAAATGGAAAGCAATCCCTATATTGGGCTTATTGCAGGATGGGAGTATTTTGACATCAAACAACCGTATCACCCCGACCCAGTGCGGTTAACAACCTATGTATTTACTCCTTATATTGGCTACGAATTTTACTTCTACAAACAGATGCTCTTCCTAAATCCTCAATTGAGAGGTGTTCTTTATTTGGGCGCACAATCGGATGCTCCTGCGCGCAAAGAGGCCTTGTCTTCCTTCTTATTTTTGCCGCAAGTATCCATTGGAATTCGTTTATAGTTCTTTTGAAAGAGCGGGTAAATAATTGATTTGCTCGTCCGTTAATTTGCCTTTTCCGATCATTAATAAAAACTGAGTTTGCGTCTCAACCACCGCAATTATATTGCGAACCGTTCCCTTTTTTTAGTTCCGAATACTTTAACGATTCGACTGCCTTCAATTTCCTCAAGCAACAATTTATAGGTTCCTTTTGCTTTTTTTGCTTGATCGGCATAGGATTTTACACGCAATTGATCTCCTCCTGCATAATTCAAATATTTTAAAGCAGAAAGTGATTTTAGCACTTCGATCGCTTCTGGATAATCTTCGTCTACCAATAAAGCCGCCATTTTCGGAGGAACGATTCGTCCCTCAACCCCAGCATCATTTTTATGTAATTTGTAATAATCATCAATAGGATGACCGAATGTTATACCTGTGCTGAATAAGATCACAACAACCACAATACTTATTTTAAAATTCCCCTTCATCATAATCGTTTGCTTTAGATCTAAAACGAAAGTTGCATATATGGTTACATATCCGAATGATTCTATTAATTCTATTCTTGTTTGTCATATCTATTGCATTTATTTAATTAATTTGTAAAAAAGATGATGATGAATATCGAACCATTGGACTTTCAAAGTTGTGGAGTGGCTGTTTTATGCGGCTTCCTAATCGGTCTTGAACGCCAAATAAAAGGGAAACCCGCAGGAATTAGAACGAGTATTTTAGTGTGTTTAGGGGCCTACGTTTTTGTGGCAATTTCCGGTTCATTTGAATCTGATACGAGTCCATCAAGG
>JALQVX010000037.1 GCA_023263555.1 Crocinitomix sp. | reverse complement strand
GCGTTAATCAATCTCTGCCTCATCTTCTACGATTTTTTCCTCTTGTTTGATTATGAGGTCGATTTAGTGGCGAAAATCCCAAAATTCGCCTTGATTTTGCCGGTCGGAATTAGTTTTTATACCTTTCAATCCTTGAGTTATACGATTGATGTGTATCGTGGAAGACTGAAACCTACGCGCAATATCTTCCACTTTTTTGCTTATTTATCCATGTTCCCGCAATTGGTGGCTGGACCGATTATTCGCGCAAAGGATTTTCTGTTTCAACTGACCCGTTATAAGGTTCCGAACGCCCTCGAAAAATGGAATGCGGTTAAGATGATTGCTTTTGGACTCTTTCAAAAAATGGTGATTGCAGATAATCTTTCATTTTTTATTGACAGTTCTTTCGAAGGAAAATCGCCTTTTGATGGAACGCTGTATTGGTGGGTGGTGATGATTGCTTTCTCTTTCCAAATCTATGCCGATTTTAGTGGTTATAGTTTAATTGCAAGAGGGTTAGCGAAGTATATGGGCTATCATTTTAAAATGAATTTTAATCATCCCTATCTTTCAAAAAGTTTGCGTGAATTTTGGACGCGTTGGCATATCTCTTTGTCGTCCTGGTTTCGAGATTATGTTTACATTCCGCTTGGAGGTTCACGCAGAGGTTTGTGGATGGGACTTTTAGCCATGTCGATTACAATGCTTTTGTCGGGATTATGGCATGGTCCGAAATATACGTTTTTGGTTTGGGCAGGAATTCACGTCGTGTTTTTAGCAGTCGAACGGTTGACGAAATGGACCCGTTTTTTTAAAAAATCCCCCTTATTGATTCCGCTTATTTTTACGCAAGCACTAATTGCATGGATTTATTTCCGAGCAGTGGACATGACACAAGGCAATGAAATTCTAACCAAATTATTCGCGGGATTGCCGACCGATATAGCATTTTTAGACGTCTATTGGGATTCGCTCTTCTTTCTCTTTTTAGCCGTTGGAATAGAGGTTGTGATTTATTTCAGAAAAAACTATTACCGATTTGCAACTTGGTATAATCGCTCAGGATGGGATGTTGTGATGGTGACAATAGCACTAATAGGAATCCTGTTCTTACGCGGTGAAGGCAAACAATTTATCTACTTTCAATTCTAAGAGATGCAGGTAAAATATAAAATAGCGATCACTTTAATTCTGACAGCCATCCTTACGCTCGTATTAAAAATGGTTTTGTATCCTCCGTTAGTAAATACCGAATTGCGGACCGAATTTTGGCTCAATAAAACTTATGCTCATGCTGATTATTCTATTGTTGTAGGAGGAGATTCTCGCATTTATCGCGGGTTTTCAATTACCGATATGGAGGCCGAGTTGTCAGGAGATTTTAGAGGTCTTAATTTGGGGTATTCAAGTGCCGGATTCAGTTCGAATTATATTGATTTTATGGCGAATCACCTAAAATTAAGCGGGCCGCGCTTCCTTGTGTTTGGACTCTCTCCACATACCTTTACAGATGAGTCTATAACGGACGAATTACTCAATCAATACAGCAATGTAAAAGGTTTTGACCGGTATAAAGGACTTTATTTGTCAACGTATTTAAAACATTTTGCTCCGTATAAAATTTCAGATTTGCATGCGGCATGGACAGGTGATTATACTGGTAAAGTGAAAGAAACATTTTACGAAAATGGATGGGTTGAGTCTGACCAAAATCCTACTGTCGATTCTGTTGCTTTAGAAATTTACACGAAAATCTTTACCAAAGTGAAAGTCAATGAAGAGATCATTGATCAATTTATTCATCAGGTTGATTCGCTTCATCAGACAGGAATAACTGTACTTGCTTTTCGTCCACCTACTAATCCGAAGATGGTCGCAGTTGAGGATTCATTAAGTGGTTATCAAGAAGATGAATTAGCAAATCGATTCGAAGCCGTCGGCGGGATCTGGATAGACTTACCTGTGAATGATTTTACAACCTATGATGGCAGTCATTTAGATTCAAAATCGGCTCGTTTATTAGGTAAGAAAGTAGGGGAAGCCATTCGGCAAATCTTAAGCCACTAAATTACCCTTCGCGGTGAATCAAATAGCTATTTGCTTGCGCCAAAGAAGTTACCACCAAATCATTAATACATAAATGCGCCGGTAAACTCGTTGCATAATACACCAATTCAGCAATATCCTCTGCCACCATAGGTTGATAGCCTTGATAGGCCTTATCCGCTTTTTCTTTGTCGCCATGGAAACGAACCGTAGAGAATTCAGTATCAGCAGCACCAGGTGCAATTTGCGTCACTTTAATGCCCTCTTTCAATAAATCAATTCGCATGCCTTTGGTAATGGCATCCACCGCATGTTTTGACGCACAATACACATTGCCATTTGGATACACTTCTTTTCCAGCTGTCGAACCGATATTGATGATATGTCCCAATTTGCGTGCGATCATCAACGGAATAATCGCTTTTGATACATATAATAATCCTTTTACATTGGTGTCAATCATCTTGTTCCAATCTTCTGTGTCGCCATCTTGAATCGGATCTAAACCACTTGCTAATCCTGCATTGTTCACCAATACATCAATATTCTTCCATTCGTGCTCCAAGGAATGAATCGCATGTTTCACTTCTTCTTCATTTCGCACATCAAATTGCAAGGTCTTTACATTGACACCAAATAGGTTTTCTAAATCTTCTTTCAAAGCTTTTAATCGTTCGTATCGGCGACCTGTGATAATAATATTGTGACCGTTTTTAGCAAATTTTCGTG
>JALQVX010000382.1 GCA_023263555.1 Crocinitomix sp. | reverse complement strand
GAACGGATTTCGACGATATATTTTCTGAATTTGACGAGGATAATAACGAGGATGAGGATTTCGAAAGTTTTGACAACATAGACGATTACGATTTTTAATGACTTTTGACAAAGACCCAATTGGTTATGCCATTCAAGATTTTGCAGAAAATGGATTTTCTGAGAATATTACCGTGATGGCTGATCTTTGTGATGATGACGTAATGCCAGTTGAATATTTATTTCGAAATGAAGAAATGATGCCTGAACTCGAAACCATTGCGTTAAGCAAATGCAAAGGAAAGATATTAGATGTGGGTGCGGCAGCCGGTTGTCATGCATATCTTTTAGATAAACAAGGTTTAGACGTTAAGACAATTGACACTTCGAAAGGAGCCGTCGAACACCTACTATCCCTTGGCATACCAGCCCAAAACATCAGTTTTTACTCCGTTAATGAGCAGTATGACACCTTGTTAATTTTAATGAATGGTATTGGGATCGCTGGCAAATTAGCTGGACTTCCTCGTTTTTTAGAGCAAATAAAAAAATGTTTAAAACCAGATGGTATAGCTCTCTGTGATTCAACAGACCTTTCTTATTTATATGAAGAAGATGATGGATCGGTTTGGGTTGATTTAAATGCAAAATACCATGGTGAGATGCAATTCAAAATGCGGTATAAAGGAGTCGAATCCGATTGGTTTGATTGGTTGTATATCGATTTTGACCTTCTCCATAAATATGCAGAAGAGGCAGGCTTGAAGTGTGAATTAGTGCACAATGGTGATGCTGACAATTATTTAGCCCAATTAACTCATGCCTAATGTATAAAATCCGTTTATTCTTAATTCCTATTCTCTTATTTCTATCTTGCTCCTCCCCTACAAAATTGCAAGATACACCAAATGAATCGGACGAGATTATAGTTAAAAACGGAAATACACTTCTTTGGAAAATTGAAAAAGAAGGACAAGAGACAAGTTATTTATACGGTACGATTCATATGATTAACGAGGAATTCTATCATTTCTCAACTCATTTAAAGGAACACGTAATTGAAAGTGATGCGATTATAATGGAAGTAGGCGGCATGCCGAACCCTATCACCACTTATCAATTAATGCTATTGGATTCAGGAACTGTTCACCGCTATTTCACACCAGATCAATTGCTAATGGTCCTTGAGTTTATGGATACACAATTAGGTGTTACTCCCCAAGAATTTGATCAAACATACGCCAGTATGAAACCGTTTTTACTCATGCAAACGATTACGCAAGACTATTTTGAGCCCACTGCTAAGTCATACGATTTGGAAGTAATGGCATTAGCCGCCGAGCATAATATTCCATTAATTGGATTAGAGACGATAGAAGAGCAGTTAGGTCTTTTTGATAAAATTCCTGCTGAAAAAATAGCAAATATGATTATTGAAAGCATTGAAAATCATGATGAAGAAAAGGAAGAAACATTAAAGTTAATGGAGTTTTACGCGGCGCAGAAGGTGGATAAGCTCCTTCCCTTACTTCAAAAACAATCTCCTGAATTCATGGAGTTTGAAGATTTATTTTTATACAATCGAAATAGAGCGTGGATTCCTAAATTGAATGAAGAAATGAAGTCCAAATCCTGTTTTATTGCGGTCGGGGCCGGTCACTTATTTGGAGAAAATGGGATCATCAATCTTCTCGAATTAGAAGGCTATCGCGTGACAGGAATTTCGACCCAATAATCCTTAAAAATTCACTGATTTATCCTTATCTTTACGAAAAAAAATAACAAGTATGAAAAAAATAATATTCGTTTTTGCCTCGGCAATCCTTTTAGCTTCTTGTGGAGAATCTGAAACAACTGAAGCAAATGACACAACTGATGTCGTAGAAGAAGTAGCTCCAGAACCTACGAAAGACGAAGTAATGCAAGATTATCTAGCTGAAAAAGGTTGGGATGGAAATAAACTCGAAAGTGGTATGTATGTCGTTATTGATGAACCAGGAGAAGGTGATGCAAGACCTACATTAAATGATGAAGTTACTATATTTTACAAAGGATATTTATTAGATGGTTTTCAATTTGATGGAACGACTGAGACACCTGCTACATTTCCTTTATTTCAATTGATTGAAGGATGGCAAATCGGAATTCCTCAATTTGGTAAAGGAGGAAAAGGTAAATTAATTATCCCTTCAGATTTAGCTTATGGTGATCGTACAAATGGAGATATACCAGGTGGATCAACTTTAATGTTTGAAATTGAACTGATTGATTGGGCTCCTGTTCAAGGCATGTAATCTGATAAAATAATTGTATGAAAACAGCTGTCCTTTGGATGGCTGTTTTTTTTTTGTGTTCAACAGATGAAATCCTTATTTAAAGAACTATTCCACTCAGATGTCTTTCATTGTCGAATTTTTGATAAATTTGCACAAAAATTCTCGGACTTTTGAATTTACGTGTTACAAAAATATTTGACTTTGAAACCGCCCATGCACTTTGGGGGTATGATGGTAAATGCGCCAACATTCATGGTCATTCTTATAAACTGACAGTTTCTATTTCTGGAGCTTTGATTCAAGACAATCAGGCGGTGAAGAACGGAATGATAATCGATTTTAGCGATCTTAAAAAAATTGTAAAATCCACGGTAATTGATCACTTTGATCATGCCTTACTTGTAAATGGATATACACCACATGCAAAATATGCTGAAGTAGAAGGTGGATTTTCAAAGATACACCTTTGCTCCTATCAACCGACTTGCGAAAACATGTTGGCTGAAATGGTCACCATTTTACAAGATGCATTACCATTAGGAATACTGTTGAAGTACGCTAAATTACAAGAAACTGCAACTAGTTTTGCCGAATGGTACGAATCTGACAATTAAAAACATGTCTACCCCTCTTATTCAAAAGTACAATATCCCCGGTCCGCGCTACACGAGCTATCCCACCGTGCCCTTTTGGGACGAAACGGGAATAAAAACAGATGTTTGGATTCAAACAATGTTACGTGCTTTCACTGAAAGTAATCAAGAGGAAGGAATTAGTGTTTACATCCACCTTCCGTTTTGTGAAAATTTATGTACTTTTTGTGGATGTCACAAGCGCATTACGAAACGGCACGAGGTTGAAGAACCTTATATTGAGACGCTTCTAAAAGAATGGCGTTTATACTGTGATTTATTTCCAGAGAGACCTCGGATTAAAGAATTGCATCTTGGTGGTGGCACTCCAACATTTTTTAGTGCAGACCGACTTAAAGCTATGACGGATGGTCTATTCGAGCTTGCTGACCGTTGTGAAGAATTTGAATTCAGCTTTGAAGGACATCCGAACAATACGACACGCGAACATTTACAGACCCTCTATAATTTGGGTTATAGACGGGTCAGTTACGGAGTTCAAGATTACGATCCTATCGTTCAAAAAACGATTAATCGCATTCAACCGTTTGAAAAAGTCGAAGAGGCGACACAAATCGCTCGAGAAATTGGCTACACATCCATCAGCCACGATTTAGTTTTTGGCTTACCCCACCAGCATTTGTCCAGTATCGTTAATACGATTGAAAAAACGAAATCATTACTTCCTGACAGGATCGCTTTCTATAGCTATGCACACGTGCCTTGGATAAAAGGTGTTGGGCAACGAGGTTATGACGAAAACGATTTACCCTCAGCTGAGCTTAAACGTATTCTCTACGAAGAAGGAAAGCGGATGTTGCATGAAATGGGCTATGATGAAATTGGAATGGATCATTTTGCTTTGGCCAGTGACAATCTTCATGAAGCAATGGTCGACAAAACCTTGCACCGAAATTTTATGGGGTATACCGCTGGAAAAACCAAATTGATGGTTGGTTTAGGAATGAGTTCAATCAGTGACTCATGGTATAGCTTTGCTCAAAACGTAAAAACAGTTGAAGAGTATCAAGAGCTCGTCAATGCAGGCCAGATTCCTCTTTTACGCGGGCACCATTTAACGGATGAAGATCTCATCATACGAGAACATATCTTGAATATTATGTGTCATTTCGAAACAGACTGGCATGAGGATCGTTTAAAATTTCCAGAGCTACACGATTGTATCGAGCGTCTCCGTGAAATGGAACAGGATGGCTTGGTGATTATGACACCGACAGGAATTCGTCTTCCTGAGGCTGCACGTCCTTTCGTCAGAAATGTGTGCATGGCTTTTGATTTACGTTTATTGCGGAACAAACCCAGTACACGTGTTTTCTCTATGACTATTTAAGTAATTGAATAGAACCACTATTCTTTCTACATACAAATACAAATTCTTTTTCTTTATTAAAGCTCGTTGAGACTGATGAGCATTCTACCTGCTTATTGGATTTCAGGTGGATGCTGAATTGATGGAAAAATACCCAAGGATTATTCACTTAGTAATCACTATTCAGACAACGGAATACAAATCAGATCTCATCTAATACAGTTTCTGTACCCGTAACATCTTTATTGAGAATAAGAATAAATCTCACTTCGATCCTTAACCTGTGAATCACTTTAAATTACGAATCGCTTAAAAACAAAACTGCCATGTCCGATTGCTCGAACATGGCAGTTAATGTAATTGATATATCGCTTAGTTTTTCACTAAAGAAACAACAGATTCTTTACCATCAACAGCTACTTTCAACATATAATTCCCTGCAGCTAATTGCTCCATAGAGATCATTTCTTTTCCAGTTCCTTGACCAAATGCTACGATTTGACCAACGTTGTCATAAATGGCCCAAGAATACGTTCCATCAAACTCAATTGTGAATAAATCAACAACTGGGTTAGGGTATACCGTTAAGTTATCTAATTGTTCTAACTCGATACCAGCTTGTGAATCAACAAAGAAAGTCACATCTGAATCACACATACCGTCAGAAACAGTTACTGTGTAAGAACCTACAGTTAAAGCAGTGATATCTTCAGTCGTTGCTCCATTAGACCATAAGTACGTGTATGGACCACCTGTACCACCAGTTGGAGTAAAGTCGATTTCACCATCATATCCAAAGCCAGTCATCATTGTAACAACACCTGTTCCAGAAGGAACTTCTAAAGACTCAACCGTTACAGAACTCGTTGCCTCGCAACCACCAGCATTCGTAGCTGTAACAGTATATGTTACTGATCCAACAGCTTGTGTCATTGGCACACCGTCCATAGCACCATTGTCCCATGCATATGTTGCTTCATCACCAATGCCTGCTAACGTAAATTCATCATCTGAACACACAACCATGTCTTCACCAGCACTTACATATTGCACAATGGTTACTAAACGTGAAACCAGACATTCATATTTCTGCTGAAAATGAATATGCTTTTCGTTTTGCATGTACAAAAGGTCATTTGCATGTTGCTCAATGGTTACTCAGTATAAAAC
>JALQVX010000220.1 GCA_023263555.1 Crocinitomix sp. | reverse complement strand
GTTTAACTCGGCTAAATTTTTTGATATCGAATATCAAACGTATGGTTGGGTTATGGCTAATCTTCAACCAGGAGAAGTCGATTTCTATTGGGAACACGAAAATGGTGAAATTGCAATGCACATTGTTTGGGACAAAGATTCGAATATTTTTAAAGGGATCAATGTCTTTGGTATTCGAATGCGACATGAACTTTTTAATAGCTGGTTAATAAAAAGGGCATCTGTTGATGAAGTCATGGAAGGATTGACGCACGCAAATTTTGATCCTGAGTTTTTTAAACATCACGAACAAAATATTATCACTGCATTTAATTCAAAAACAGGTAAAAATATTGTTCTCAAACCAAAATCATGGTGGAGAACTATTCTAAATCAAAAAGCTTAATCCATGAAAAATGTTAGAAGCATAGGTTTTTTTATTTTCCTTGTTGGAATCTTGCTATTTACCGCAAATATCTTTCTTGGATCTTATAAGATTACCCCCGATTTAGTTCGTACTCATTTTGATTCAACTCCCGAAACAATAGATGCAGGTGACACGATTTCAACTTCATTTACTGAAGCCACCGCTCTTTACGACGCTCAAAATAGCGCGCCTTATTCCGATTTGATCTCTTTTAATGCGGCCTTGCCGAAAATTATTGAGATACACAATGGTTTAATTCGTGATTTGGTATATGATGAGGCCGCGATTTCTGAAGCCGAACTGGTAGCAATTTTTAATGTTGCAATTGAAAATGATGCGATTACCTACTCTGAAGAAATTATTCGAAATGGTTTAGGTTCGCAAGAATCGAAAATAAAAATGCTCGCTGATAATACGAGTTGGATGTATACGGATTCAAAATCCTATGCTTCTGTTGATGAGTTTAAAGGCGTCTTGAAAGATAAGGTTGCTGAATTGAATCAAAGTATTGGTGGAGCGTATCGCTTGTATGATGATGGCGGAAGTTTACTTGCTTTAAACAAAGTTTTTATCAACAGTCCAGCCAATTCAAATACGCTTCTTTGGTTATTTTTAACTTTTGGATTAGCCGTAATTGGATCGATTGCGTATAATTTGGCGAATATTAAGTTACTGGGTCCTGCGGGAATAAAAAATGACGGTATTTATAGAGATGCCATTTCGAGTCGAGGATGGATTGCTTGGGTTGTGATGTTCTACCTTGTCACTTTTTATGTTTTTTTGTATTTCTATCCCCAGTATCTCGTTAATAATATCATCCTTGTTAATCCCGTCAGTCATGTTTTAAGTGGTAATCCAGCGAGTGAATGGTTTTTATATGGGTTTATGTATTGTGTCGCCATGACTGTGATGGCTATTCGCATGTGGGTAAAATATCGTCATAATGCCTATCAAATTGTTCGAACGACTGTCGTTCTCTTTTTTCAAATCGCATTCGCATTTATCATTCCTGAATTGCTGGTGCGCTTCAATATGCCTTATTATGACTTTAAAAATGCATGGCCGCTAGATTATGATTATTTCTTTGATTGGAATATTCAAAATTTAATGGCGAGTGGTAATGTTGGAATTTTTATGTTATTCTGGGGTATCATTCTTACTGCTCTCATAGTGCCAATAATGGTTTATTTCTTTGGGAAAAGATGGTATTGTTCTTGGGTGTGTGGATGTGGAGGTTTGGCCGAGACTCTTGGAGATCCTTACCGTCAACTTTCAAATAAAAAAATGTGGGCATGGAAATTAGAACGTTGGCTTATTCACGGGGTATTGGTTTTTGCTATTCTGATGACCGCGCTGACACTCTATTCATTCTTTACAGGAGCCACAAGTATGCTGGGTGTTCAAACCTACACCATCCAAAAAACGTATGGTTTTCTGATCGGTTCGATCTTCTCTGGTGTTATTGGAACAGGTTTTTATCCGATTTTTGGGAATCGAACATGGTGTCGATTTGGGTGTCCTTTGGCTGCCTACATGGGCTTAGTTCAACGCTTCAAGTCACGGTTTAGAATTACAACAAATGGGGGACAGTGTATTTCATGTGGCAATTGTTCAACGTATTGTGAGCAAGGAATTGATGTCCGAGCCTACGCCCAAAAAGGTCAAAATATTATTCGATCGTCATGTGTAGGATGCGGAATTTGTTCTGCCGTTTGTCCTCGTGGTGTATTAAAATTAGAAAACGGTCCAGAGGAAGGAAGATTTGGGAATGAAGGACCAATCGTTTTAGGTAATAATGGATTTACACTTAATAATTAAGCACTATTGATCTAATTTCTCAGCTCATCTTACATAGAATCGCTCAAAAAACATGAATATTAAGCCTAAAGTTGTTGTCATAATTCCCGCTGTAAATGAAGAGGAATCTATCGGTAAAGTTGTTTCTGAATTACCTAAAGATATCGTATCTGATATACTGGTTTGTAATAACGGCTCTTCTGATGGTACTGAGGAAGTGGCTGCTGAAGCCGGAGCAATCGTTGTCAATGAATCTCGACCTGGTTATGGTTGGGCTTGTTTAAAAGGAATGGACTTTGTGGCTCAAATGGAAGTGTTACCCGATATTATTGTCTTTATTGACGGAGACTATTCAGATTATCCCAGTGAATTGCCATTGGTAATTGCTCCGATTTTGGAGGGAAATATTGATTTGGTGATTGGCTCCCGTGCCCTCGGTGCAAAGGAGAAAGGATCTATGACTTTCCCCCAACGTTTTGGCAATTGGCTAGCAACCCGCTTAATGCGTGTTTTTTACGGTGTGCGATATTCGGATCTGGGCCCTTTCAGAGCGATTAAATATGACAAGTTAGTTGCATTGGGAATGGATGATAAAACCTATGGTTGGACAATCGAAATGCAATTAAAAGCAGCTAAGCATAAATTGACCTATACGGAAGTTCCCGTGAATTATAAAAAAAGGATTGGAACTTCTAAGGTTTCAGGAACGATTAAAGGAACAATAATGGCTGGCTACAAGATAATTTTTGCCATCTTTAAATAC
>JALQVX010000340.1 GCA_023263555.1 Crocinitomix sp. | reverse complement strand
GGTTTTAACGTTACAAATTTAGAAATATGACAAATTATTTCATCAATGCTAAAAATCATGTCTTTCGCGTTCCCTTCTTGAACGGTTTCATCATTTTTACGCAGTCCAAAAACGGTGTTTGAAAGGTTGAGATCTGATTTTTTGAAGAATTCATTCGCGAGCAATGCGCTATTGTCAAACGCTTTAGCTTTTTCCCAAGGCAATCCTTTTTCTTTGCACACTTGCTGAATGTCGCGTGCGGTAAAGTCAATTCCTAAACCAATTTCTTCATAATAATTACCCGCATTTTTAAGATCGATATGTTTTCCCATTTTAGAAATTTTTACCACCAATTCAATCTCGTGATGCAGATCATTCGTGAAATCGGGGATATAATACACTTTATCTCTAAAAATAGCCGTGTCTGGCTTCATGAAATAAAGAGGTTCAGTGGGAACAGGCGAATTCATTTCTTTCGCATGATCGCTGTAGTTACGTCCAATACAGATGATTTTCATGGTAAAAAGTAGGTTTAAGAACCAAATTTATTTTTGAGTTGGTCTAGTTTTGAAGCGAGCTCTTGTGCTTTGTTTTCTTTTTTTTGTTGCCGTTCTTCACGCTCGGCTTTCACGAATTTGTCAACGTATTTTGACAGGCTATTTTTGGTGATAAGCGGAAAGTCATTATCAATGATCCAACGGTGATAACCAGGTTCTTTTTGATAGACTTCTTTGACCGATTTGCCGTTGTGTTTCCCGAAATTATAAAACATTTCACCGGTTTCATCAACAACTAATCTTCCAACAAAATCAACTTTTCTATTTTTTCCTTGTTGCGTAAATTCATACAAGAAGTCCATGTCATTCTCTACCTCTTCGTAACGGTCTAATTGTGATTTTAAGACTTCGTAAGTGGCGCGAGTATCTGCTTCTGCACTGTGCGCATTCTCAATTTCTTTGGCACAGTAAAATTTATAGGCTGCTTCAAGTGTCCGTTGTTCCATTTTGTGAAAAATGGTTTGCACATCAATAAAGCGTCTTCCTTCGAGTTCGAGATCAACTCCTATATTCAACAATTCTTCTAATAAAAAAGGGACATCAAACCGGTTTGAATTATAACCTGCGAGATCCGCTTCTCCAATAAAGTCATGAATTTCTTGCCCTAGTGATTTGAAGTTGAGGCAATCTTTTAGGTCTTCATTCGTTATTCCATGAATATCCGTTGATTCTTGTGGGATCGGAATTTCGGGATTAATTCGCTTAACATAAAGTTCTTCCGTCTGATCAGGATTTATTTTAAGAATAGCGATTTCAATGATTTTGTCCTTCGAAATATTTAATCCGGTGGTCTCTAAATCAAAGAAGGCAATTGGTTTCGTTAGGTTTAACTTCATGTCTTACTTTATCAATGTATTTTACAAAGATAAATATAAGTCAGCCATTTCAGGGATTTCTACCTTAATTTCTACACGACGGTTCAGTTGTCTATTCTCTGCATTATCCGTTCCATCAGGATTCGTGTTCGAAACATCCGGATTTTTTTCGCCAAACCAGGCGTTTTCAATTCGATTTGGTGCAATACCACGATCGATCTAGCGCTTTTTCGAAAAACACAATGGCATTTTCGCGTTGCACTTGTGTATCGTAATAAGCTAAACCGGCTTCAAACCAATATTGAGCTTGGTCTGTGTTGGCGTCTGTTACTTTATCGTAATAAGATTTAGCCTTCCAATATTCCTCTTTTCGATAAGCTTTACGTCCTTTTTTTACGAAGACCTTTATTTTTCTTTTACTTAATTCTTGTGCTTCTGCATGCTGAGGCGTAAAGATTAAACTCAAAAAGAGTAAAAAGATGATTTGTGCGGAGCACTAGCGCACTAAAATTCGATAAAGATTTTAATAAATTGATATTTCTGATATTCATTTTTATTCTCCTCAGCATCATTCTTATACTCAGGGCCATTCACACTGGCCTCTTTCAAAACGATATTCACTTTCGAGAAGTCAATCTCAAATTCTTCCATTAATTGCAAGATGACGCTGTTGCCTTGATACAAACGTTGTATGGCCAAATCTTGATTGTCTTTTTTGGATGGAACTTTTGAAGCGCTTGAAGAAATGTAGATAGTTACAGGAATATTTTTATCAGTAATATCTTTTACACCTTGCATAAAGACACGTATGTACGCATTTTTATTATCAAATTTATTTTTGTCTTTGGAATATCCGAAGTAGTGAACAAAAACGGGATCTTGTATTTTGTCGGTATAATTCGAAACTGAATCTTGGTGATATTCGATTTCTGGATAAAGGCTCTCATCACATTCGATAACACCATTTTCCAGATCTCGCGCGGTTGATGTAGGTATTCGAACGGCATTTAGATAAGCCACAACAAATGCGTCCGGATAATCACTTAAAACCTCTTGCCGAATTTGTTCAGCTAAAATATATTGATCAAACGCACCTAACATATAGCGTGTGATATTATTGCCAAGCATTTCTGTTGTGATAGGGTTGTACTTTTTGTAATACGTCGTCGGTAAATCTTTCTTAAATGCTCCAACTTGGATTTTGTAGACCAAATTACACTTCATTCCTTCCTCGTTTCTTGCAATTATTACGGAGTCTTCTTCCGTTAAGATTCGCTCTGCTTTCATATTGACCATATCTAAGAAAAGTTCGTGTTGAATTTCTTGGTAAGATGAATTGCAAGGTACGTAGAGTTCTGTTTGATAAAACGTATTGGTGTCGTCTAGAATATAATCGATCTGATAGGTGTGGCAAGGGATTAAAGTTAAGACATATCCGCCATCTCTTCTTCTAGGTGCATATTTTTTAGGCTCCCCATCTTCAGATAGATCGCGCACTTCAATGTTAACTCCTGGTGGAACTCGAGACCCATCAGAGGTTAGAATATAACCAGATAATACAGCAATATTTTGAATATAGTTATTGTCGGCATAGATGCGATAGATGTCTTTATCACCTTGACCGTCTATTTTTTCAGAACTATAATATCCCGTTCTGCCATCAGCTGTTGTCGTATAGAAGATATCATCATCAACAGTGTTCAACGGATAGCCCATATTTACAGGTTCGCTCCAATTCTCATCTTCATCTATTTGCGTAACGAAAATATCGAATCCACCCATACTGCGTGGTCCATTAGAACTGTAATACATAGTTTTGCTATCCACCCCTAAAAACGGTGATTCTTCGTCGTATTCTGAATTAATTGTTGGGCCTAAATTGTACGCCTTGCTCCATTCCCCATTCGGCAATTTTTTTAAGCGATAAATATCCCTTCCTCCTAAACCGCCTGGACGATCAGATACAAAATAGAGAAAATTACCATCATTACTAATTGTAGCGTGACTTTCCCAAAATTCAGTGTTCAATTCTTCTGCTGGGTAAGGTTGAACGTTGCGGTAATCGGTGTCAGAAATTTCAGAGTAGTAAATATCACCTCCATTAATGTCTTGATAAACAAATACTGTCGATCCATCTGCAGAGGAAGAAATAGAAGCATCATTTCTTCTCGGTCTGCAAAAACCCAGATATTGTGGATCAGTCCATTTTCCATCTCGATCAAGGTAGCAAACGTAAATATCCTCGTAATACATTCCATTTTCGTAACTCATTTGTTCAAAATTGGTGCTGTCTGAGCGCAACCGTTTTGAAGTAAAAAACAGGGTAGTACCGTCAATTGAAATTACTGGACTATATTCAGGATTCACTGTATTAATAATAGAACCTACGTTCTCTAAAACATAAGGTCTTGGTGAAGCGATTAGACGTTTTGCATTTTCACATTGTGTTTGACCAAGAACACCTATACCGTATTTATCGTGTTTTTTGTTCGTATTTTCAACAAAGTAGTTGAACTGATAAAGCGCTGTATCAATGTTTCCATTAATGTGGTTTGATTTGGCAAGATAGAAAAGTACATCAGGAGGCGCATTTCGTTCGAGATAAGAAGTTGGATTATAATTTCTATTCACCGAATATTGGGCCTTGTCAAAATAAGGTAACGCTTGTGATTCTTTATTTAATTCGATTAAACACATTCCCGATTTATAAAGGAGATTTGCATTTTTAGGATCTTCCTCGAGCAAAATTTCCCAAACGTAGAAAGCATCAATGTATACCTTATCGTACATCAAGTTTAACCCGACATCAAATTTTTGACTGAAAGAGGCTTCTTTCAATTTTTCTTTCAAAACTTCTTTTTCAGGCTGCGCAAACAAACCACCTGCTAAGAGGAAAGAAAAGATAAGTAATAGAGTCTTCACGTTTATAAACATAATCAACCTCAAAGGAAAAAATAAAACCCACACCGATTAGGGCGTGGGTTTTAAACTTTTTTACGGTCAATTGTTTATAACTCTGATTATATTTCTCGATTGATATCGAATTGTTCGAGGTAATCAGCAACACGACGAACGAATTGTCCACCAAGCGCTCCATCAACTACTCTGTGGTCGTATGAATGAGATAAGAACATTTTATGACGAATTGCAATCGCATCTCCTTGCGGTGTTTCAATTACTGCAGGAATTTTACGAATTGCACCCACCGCCATAATAGCAACTTGTGGTTGATTAATGATTGGTGTGCCCATCACATTTCCGAAAGTCCCAACGTTTGTAACAGTGTATGTGCCTCCAGAAATATCATCTGAAGAAAGTTTGTTATTGCGTGCTTTTTTCGCTAGATCATTTACTTGTTTGGTTAATCCAACAAGATTTAAATTGTCTGCTTTTTTAATGACAGGCACAATTAAGTTTCCTGATGGCAAAGCAGCAGCCATTCCTATATTGATGTCTTTGCGTTTGATGATATTTGTTCCACTTACCGAGATATTAATCATTGGGAAGTCTTTTATCGCTTTTACAATTGCTTCGATAAAAATAGGGGTGAAGGTAATTTTTTCACCTTCGTTTTTAAAGAAAGCGTCTTTAACCTTGTTCCGCCACATGACGATATTTGTAACATC
This sequence comes from Crocinitomix sp., assembly GCA_023263555.1. GTDB lineage: Bacteria > Bacteroidota > Bacteroidia > Flavobacteriales_D > Crocinitomicaceae > Crocinitomix. The sequence continues at coordinate 11,606 of JALQVX010000340.1, read as the reverse complement.
CGCTTCAACATAGGATGTTACATGCGGAGAAGTTTGAACGGACATCACCATGTGTTCAGCAATTAACTTGCGCATACGATCCATCTCTATGATCTCATCTCCTTCATTCATAGAGATTGAAGGAGTAGCTTTAACTGGTTGAGTTGAAGCTGCAGGAGCAGGCGTGTTTGCATTGCTCACAGCAGGGACTTGCGTTTCTGTAGCAGTGGTAGTTGCACTTACCGGTCCATTTTCAAGATAGTTTAAGATATCTTTTTTTGTTACACGATTGTTTTCTCCAGATCCATCAATGGTTTCTAATGCGTCCATTGAAATGCCTTCTTGTTTTGCAATGCTTCTTACAAGTGGTGAATAAAATCTTCCCGAAGGACCCGATTTTTCAACTTCTGCAGTTGTTGCGTTTCCATTTGTTGCGCTCGTCGAAGGGGTAATTGCTTTTGCCGCTGGTGCGTTAGTTGAACTTGCTACTTCTGCTGCTGGAGCTGCTGTTGTGCTCTCTCCATCTGTCGAAATAATTGCAATAACATCTCCGACCTGTGCTACTTCATCTTTTTCAAAAAGTTTTTTAACCAAAACGCCTTGCGCTTCAGATGGTAATTCATTGTCTACTTTATCTGTGGCTACCTCTACCAATGGTTCATCCATATCGACGGTTTCGCCAACATTTTTAAGCCAGTTTGTAATGGTTGCTTCTGTAACACTTTCACCCATTTTAGGGAGTCTGATTTCGATTTCAGCCATGGTTTTTGATTAAAATTTCTGGCACAAATTTAAGTGAAATTTTCTGTTTATCTCGGATTTATTCAGATAAAAACCTAAAAAGTGCAATCGATTAAGGTTGAAAATCTAATCGAAGCGAATCGCTTTGATCGGGTTGATTTTCGTTACGAGGAAACTTGGGATGATGAGAATAATGAAACAGACGATAATTGTAAGGCCATTAATTAAGAAGATATGCAAAAGATTAAAATTGACAGGAACCGTATCAAGTGAATAAACTTCGGCATTTAATGTGAAAAATCCAGTGAAGTGTTGAAAAAGGAGCAAGCCCAAACCTACGATATTGCCCCATAATAAACCACGTGAAAGCAAAAATAAGGCATTAAATATAAAAATCCGTCGAATGGTTTGGTTCCTTCCACCAAGGGCTTTTAAGATGCCAATCATATTCGTTTTTTCAAGAATTAATACCAATAGTGAGGTGATCATGTTGATTAATGAGACAATTAAGATGAGCACGATCACAATCAAAATATTCATGTCAAGCAAATCTAGCCAAGCAAAGATATCACGGTGCATTTCTGTGATGGGGGTTGTTTTTAGGTCGTATGGAATCTCTTCATAAATTATTTCATTTAGTTTTTCCAAGTCATTCCAATCGTGTATGATCACTTCAAAGCCTCCCGTATATAAATGATGTGTTCCTGTACCGTTCTTTATGTTCAGCGAACCAAATGGTGTGATGATCTTTTCACTAGAAACATACTGGACTTCAGAAAGGGTCTCTTCATTGCATTCGCATTTTGCCGTGTAGCGAATTGAAGCAAAGGCTGTGTCAGGAACGGAAACTGCTTTCCTTCTTGAATCGAGTGGGGTTATTTCAAAGTCGGTAGATATGAGTTTTAAATCTTGTGAAACGGGTGATAAGACATAGTATTCCTCCCGCTGATAACCTAGTCCCCAATCATATTGGTAAGACTTGGTTCCGCCAGAAGTAATTCCTTTCAATGCAAATTTTCCATTAATGCACGTGTCGGCAAGTGTCAAAAATGTTCGTACTCCCCAATCATTTAATTTCTGAATATGATTCAGTTGTGTAAAAATTAACTTCTTGTCAAATTCTTCAAAACCCGAATTATAAATCCCTACAATGTCGAATTTTTGTTTTTTTGGACCCGAATTATCCCTGATGAAAAAAGCGTCGCATTTATCCCCAACTTTATATCCCATTAAATTGGCGATTTGTTCTGAAATCATAACCTCATTATTGAGACTGTCAAAATCAATCACACGGCCATCTTTCATCTTGTCTTCGAAAAAGCTCCAATCATAGTGCTCATCTATTCCTTTGAAAACGACACCTAAAATGTCTAAACTTGAACGAGCCGTATCTTTTTGATTGAGATTAAAGGAGACACTGTCACGAAAGGCTTGTAAAATAGCTGGCTTATATCCAAAGGGTTGAATCTTTTTGACTTCTTTGCGTTCTTCAAGATCAGGATAAAAATCTTGATCAATTAAAATCGGAGAAGACTCCATGGAGCTGTTTAGGCCGTTTTTCGTAATTTGAATATGAGATCCAAAACCGATTACTTTTGATCGGATTCCATCTTGGAAGCCCGTAATCACTGAGACCGTTATGAGCATAATGGCTACACCAAGAATGATGCTCGCTAAAGAAATAACAACGATCGGACGGGAAAGCTTGCTTTTGTCCTGACTGCCACTTATAATTCGTCGAGCTATGAAGAGTTCGGTTTTCAAATATGATTACTTTTACGGCACAAATGTAAGATATTAAATGATGATTAGATTTAATTTTGTCCTTTTGATGGTGATCCTTTTAAGTTGCTCTGCAAGTCAAACTGAACCGGTCATTCCCACTGATCAGTTTGGTGAGAGCACAATCGAAAGGGATTCATTGCTTCTTGATGCTCCTCTTTTTTGTAATGCAGATGTAAAGGTCGGGGCTGAAAATACCGCAGCATATTTCGACCTCATACACGATAAAAAAATTGGCGTCGTAGGGAATCAATCTTCAATGATCGGTGCTGTCCATTTGGTTGATACACTGCTTGGCGCGGGAATGGATATTGTACGCGTTTTTTCCCCTGAGCATGGATTTAGGGGAACAGCGGATGCCGGCGAAAAAGTAGACAGTGAAATTGATCAAAAAACAGGACTTCCTATCGTCTCTTTGTATGGAAAGAACAAGAAGCCTTCTGCGAGTCAATTAGCTGGTATTGATGTGTTAATATTCGATATACAAGACGTCGGTGTTCGTTTCTATACGTATATCTCCACTTTGCATTATGTAATGGAGGCGGCTGCAGAAAATAACATTCAAGTCATAGTGCTAGATCGTCCAAATCCAAATGGTCATTATGTAGACGGTCCTGTTTTAAAAGAGGGGTTTACAAGCTTTGTAGGAATGCATAAAGTTCCTGTGGTACACGGAATGACAATTGCGGAATATGCTCAAATGATTAACGGGGAAGGCTGGTTGTCGGGAGGTCTAGTTTGTGATTTGACTGTTGTTGAATGCGAAGGTTGGGATCACACAAAATTTTATCAACTGCCCATTGCTCCATCTCCTAATTTACCCAATATGACCGCAGTCTATCTCTATCCAAGTCTCTGTTTTTTTGAAGGGACAATTGTAAGTATCGGTCGAGGAACGGATTGGCCGTTTCAAGTGATTGGGCACCCAGGGTATGCTAATGATGTTGAGAAGGATCTATTTGAATTTATACCGGCTCCAAATTTTGGTGCAAAACATCCTGTATTAGAAGGTGAAACATGTTATGGTTTCGATCTGCACGAGTCGTCAATAAAATCATTACAAGAGAAAGCAACGCTTGATTTATCTTATTTAATCGACTTTTATCAACATGTGAAGGCGAGTCAGTCTTTTTTCTTGCCAACAAACTTCATTGATTTATTAGCAGGTAGTGATTTGCTGCGAAAACAACTTAGTGAAGGACTGGATCTCGCAACTATTCGTGCGACTTGGCAAGCGGATTTAGAAGTATTTCTATTAATGAGAGCAAATTATTTACTCTATTAATTTAATTTCAAGTCTTTAATTAAAGCAAGTAAATCATTGCGTTCCTCATTCAATTCTTTTAAATCAGTGACTTTTACTTTGCTGAATTTTTGTAAGTCTGTAAACTTATGGACTTGAATGTATGTGAAAATTCCTGAAATAGCAGGCACTGTCAAAAAATAGAGTACGGCTAACCAGCCGCTTGGATAAATATACGCGTAAAACAAAAAGATGAAGGGTAGGTTGTATAGTGTGGAAATTGTTGCCCCAACCAAGAGTTTCACACCGCTCCAAAACACATCCCTTCTAAATGATTTTTCTACAAATCTTTTCACGATTAAGTGAGGGAGGAATTGATGCAGTATGCCAAGGATATAAATGGGCGTGCCCAACCAGAAGACTAATTTTTCTTTGGTCCAATTCTTTGATTTTTTTGATTGATAACGATTGACCCAATTGTCATCAATTTTTTTTGATTTTAACGTTTTAAAATAGGCATCTATTTTCGTTTTGAGCGCTTGAAGCTTGTCACTCTCAACGAATTCCTCATTAATCCGATTCGCGATTCCTTGGGAATAACGATAGCGTTCCTCAAGGGTTAACTTCTTTTCGTGGTGGAAATGATTCATCCCTTTACGTGTAAGAATGGATATGTTTTCTACAAACGGTTCAAGTGATTTGTCATCAACATACGTGATTTGTTCTTGTAACGAGATCTGCAAATCACGTGTTAATTGCGTAATGGCCGTGTTTGGATTTTGGTCATACAGCTCTTTATAATCCCTGAGATGAATTACATCTCCGAATGAAAGTAAGACATCAGATCGGAAATACTTTGGATGACTGTAGTTCAAACCAATTGTTTGAACTTTGATGTCCGCCATCCAGTCGCATTCGATCATAGTGTCAAAACCGATTCGAGCAGGACCTTTTTTTAAAGGTTTTAAACTGCGTATAAATTTGTCATCTGTGTAGCCTTCCCCGAATAAAATGAGCGATTTTTTTCGCATTAAAACACGGCGTAGGTAGCGGAACGAATCTTTATTTTTTTCGTGTGAATCGGCTCCATCTTCAGCTTTTCTGAAAATCGGGACCATTTGAGATGCCCACGTTACGGGACGAAGCCACCATTTAAAAATATCACCTCGCGTGACGAAATAGAGCACCGGCATTTGAAAATTACCCGCTACAAGTGGATCAATGAATGCACTCGGATGATTGCAAACAAATATCGTTTGGGCATTAAATTTTTTCTGAGCGTTAAGCGTTCTTGAACGACGGTAAAAAATCGTCATTACATAGGGAAGGAGTATCCTTAAAATTAAATATAATGGTCGCATAAGGCCGTAAAAATACTAATTTCTGTTAAAAAAAGTTAAGTGAAAAATTTTATTGCCTAAGTTCCGTTACATTTGGGTAAACGTGAGCAAAACCCCTTGAAAAAAAATCGATTCAAAATACTCCTCGGTGTCATGTCAATTGCCCTTCTAGGGCTATTGCTCTTGCAATTTTATTGGATTAAAAATGTGCATCAACTAGCGCAAGAACGCTTTATCGAAGACGTAAAAAAGTCGTTGGATAAAACAGCGCTTGATTTGGAACGGATTGAAATGGAGCCCTTGCTTCAAAAAGAATTGTTTGAAGAAGGGTTACAAGGTAGTTATGCCGATTTTGTGAACCGTGAATTTGGTGATGTCATGCGTGTGGACGAATCCATTCAAATTCGAGATACCGTAATCATTAAAGACGGCGAAAAGTATCAGTTTTTAGTGCTGAAAGGAACTACGTTTGATACCACCACGGGTTTGCTAGCTGAACACCGTGTCATCACGAAAAAGTTAGGCGATATTATTCCTTCCGATTTAGAGACTTCTGTGCTTTCGTTTCAAGATTCCAATTCGTATGCCATTCAATTGAGTAATTCGTTTAATCGTCAAATTATGCGGAAAGCACATTACCTAGATGAAATAATGGTGAAGATGTTTACAGGGAATTATTTTGATGATATCGCATTACGCCTAAATGTGAAAATGCTGGATTCATTACTCGCTTATAATTTTAAACGCAACGAATTGGATACCAGCTTCCAATTTAATATCATTAGTAAAAACGGAAGCATTCCTGCACTTCAACAGGTCAGTGAAAATTATAATCCCAAATTGACAGCTTCTTTTTTTAATGCGCTCCTTTTTCCGAATGATATCGTGCCTGGTGATTACCAATTGGTGATCGATTTTCCGAATGAGAATGCTTTTTTATGGAAAGAAATGTCGTCTACGCTGGTGGCCTCATTTCTCCTTGTTCTCATCATTGTTTTTGCTTTCTATCTTTCCGTTTCAACAATCTATAAACAAAAGCAGTTGTCGGAGATAAAGAATGATTTTATTAGTAATATGACGCATGAATTAAAGACGCCTATTTCTACCATTTCTCTTGCGTGTGAAGCAATGACTGATCCTGATGTACTTAAAGACACTTCTTCGCTTAACGGGTTTGTATCAATGATTGATCAAGAGAATAAAAGATTGGCGAAATTAGTAGAGAATGTACTTCAAACGGCGCTTCTCGAAAAAGGGAAGATGAGCTTGAAAGTCTCTGATATTCGGCTTGACCTGTTGGTGCGAGAAATCGTTCAGGCTTTTCAAATTCGCTTCAAAGATAAAGGCGGTAAAATACAATTGGAGCATATTGATGAGGTGGATACCCAATTAGATCGAATTCACTTTGGTAATGTGGTCTATAATTTATTAGATAACGCGCTTAAGTATTGCGCAGAAGCGCCTGAGGTTTTCGTGCGGCTAGATCGGACACAAAGGGGATTTAACCTCGCTATTAAGGATAATGGAATTGGGATTAGTAAAGATGAACAAAAACGTATTTTTGAGAAGCTTTACCGCATTCCTACAGGAGATATTCACAACGTTAAGGGCTTTGGATTAGGTTTAAATTACGTGGAGTCTATCGTGAAATTACATAAAGGAGAAATAACCGTAGAAAGTGTTCCTGGAAAAGGGTCTACATTTAAAATTAACATTGAAAATGAGTGATAACGTTAAAATTTTATTGGCTGAAGATGATGCCAATTTGGGAACTTTATTGGCCAACTATTTTAAGGTGAAAAATTTTGATGTCACCTTATGTGTAAATGGAGAAATAGCACTAACCCGCTATCAAGAGCAACTGTTTGACTTCATTATTTTAGACGTAATGATGCCTGTTAAAGACGGTTTCACGGTTGCAAAAGAGATTCGCAAATTAGATGCTGAGATTCCAATTCTCTTCCTTACAGCCAAATCTATGAAGGATGATAAGTTAATGGGGTTTGATGTCGGTGCTGATGATTATATGACCAAACCTTTTGCTATGGAGGAGCTGCTTGCTCGCATAAACGCAATTTTAAAACGATCGTATAAAGAAGGTAAAAAGGAAACTAATTTTAATGTTGGTGATGTGTCTTATGATTACTTGCAACAATTGGTTAAGATCAAGGGTGGAGCAGAGAAAAAATTGACGACTAAGGAGAACGAACTCTTTTATCTATTGGTTAAAAATCAAGATGGAATTTTGGATCGAAATGAAGCTTTGACCCTTGTTTGGGGAGATGATAATTATTTTAACGGAAGAAGTATGGATGTGTACATCACGAAACTTCGGAAATTTGTCAACCAATCGGAGAAATTGGAAATTATCAATGTTCACGGCAAAGGATTTCGATTGCTAATAAAAAATTAAAAAAAGAGGTAATTCTGACGTGTTTCAATTAATTTTGCAATACGTATGAAAACGACTAATATCAAGCATGTCGCTCACCTGATTGAATTATGTGTAAATCACGGCATTTCAAAGGTTGTGATTTCTCCCGGTTCTCGAAATGCACCACTTATCATTGGTTTTGATGCCCATCCTGAAATGGAGGTATTCACCGTTCATGATGAGAGAAGTGCAGCATTTTTTGCACTTGGACTTTCGGAGGCAACAGGCGAACCGGTTGCGATCACGTGTACCTCTGGTAGCGCCCCCATTAATTATGGACCCGCCATTTCTGAAGCCTATTATCGCAGTATTCCTCTTTTGGTTTTAACCGCAGATAGGCCGGTGGAATGGGTAGATCATGGAGATGGGCAAACCATTCGCCAAAGACATCTCTTTCAAAATTTCATTAAAGCAGATTTTGAATTGCCAGAAGTGCAAAAGAATGATTTGTTGGAACTCAGTGATTCGATTGTGAATGAGGCATTAAATGTCTTATTTCAGTTTCCTAGAGGCCCCGTCCATATTAATATTCCCCTCTCAGAGCCCTTGTACGGTATTGAAGACGTGATTCATGAGCCTATTCTAACAAAACAAATTAAAGAAGAAAATTCACTGTCAATTCAAGAAATTGAATCGCTTTATCAAGAATGGGATGGAGCAGTGAAAAAAATGATCCTAATCGGTCAAATGGCTCCTGAAGAACTTTCTAAATTAGCACTTTCTCCTTTTTTAGCCGATCCTTCAACAGCAATTCTCGTTGAAAATTGTTCAAATGTTCACGATTTTAATTCAATCTGCCACTGTATTGATCGAACCTTGGCCATGCTGAAAGAGGATGAACTCGATCACTTTTCGCCCGATCTACTCATCACAATTGGTGGTGCAGTCATTTCTAAAAAGATTAAAACGTTTCTGCGAAAATATAAACCGAAAATGCATTGGCGAATTGGTACTTATCATTTCGAAGAGGATACCTACCGCGCATTGACGAAATCTATTCCTTGCCATCCGAATGACTTCTTTAAATTATGGACCGATCGAGACCTGAATCCTCAATCTACCTTTGGCAATAAATGGAAACAGCGTGATTTCATGGCAGAAGAATCACATCATGATTTTTTAAGTGAAACACCTTTTTCAGATTTAAAAGTTTTCGAGTTTTTAGTCGAAACAATTCCCGAGAAAGCAAATCTCCATATGGCCAATAGTTCTGTGGTGAGATACGCGCAATTATTTAACCCGTCTAGCGATATCCATTATTATGCCAATCGTGGCGTTAGCGGTATTGATGGCTCGACCAGCACAGCATTGGGAATAGCTGTAAATACACCAAATCGTTTGAATCTTCTCATTACGGGTGATACCTCTTTTTTTTATGACTCGAATGCTTTGTGGAACGCTTATTTGCCTTCGAATTTGCGTATCGTGGTTATAAATAATGGCGGAGGTGGTATTTTTAATATCATTGACGGTTCTTCAACTGCTGATCAAAATCAACTCTTTGTTGCACCTTTTGAGGCTGATGTTCAGTCGATTTGTCAAGCTTTTAACGTGCATTATCTTTTCATGGATTCTTTCAAAAATGCGGATCAATGTTTGCAAGATTTTTATACTATTCCTGCTGATAATCGACCTGTTTTACTTGAAATCGATACCCGTCAAATACAAAGTGAAAAGCTACTAAAATCGTATTTTGAACGAATTAGACAAGATGCAAAAGGATAAGATTTTCAGCTGCTTGATTGTACTCGTCGTTTGTTTATGCGATTTAGTCGAAAAAAAACAACCTTAGCATGGAAATTGCGTCTCTTTAGGTGTATGCGTCTTACATTTTTGTTGATATTCAGTTTAACTTCTTGGTTATCCCATGGCCAAATGATTCTAAGTGGCGTGGCTACAGGTTCATGCGATTGCTACGAACTTACTGATTTTACAAATGAGTCGGGGTCGGTTTGGAGCCCGTCGACTATTGATCTAAACAATCCTTTTGATTTTACTTTTGAAATTAATCTTGGTGTTAATGATGTATGGGGCGCGGATGGGATGGTTTTTGTTTTGCGACAAGCAGGCACATCTACCGGCGGAATAGGTAACGGAATGGGCTACAGTGGAATTCCAAATTCTGTTGGCGTGGAAGTGGATACATGGAATAGTTCACCTGCCGTACCAACAGACATTGTTTCGGATCACCTGGGGATGAGTTCGAACGGAACAGTAAATCATAATCTAGTCAGTCCTGTTGCGATAGCAAATATTGAAGATGGATTGGATCATACATTTCGTGCCGTTTGGGATCCTGTGGCAACTGATCTTGAAATTTTCTTAGATGGAGTCAGTATGTTTACCTATACAGGTGATCTGGTAACGCTGTATTTTGGTGGCGTTTCAGCTGTTTATTTTGGATGGACAGGTGGTACTGGTGGTGTTTCGAATATTCAAACGGTTTGCATGTATCGTAATGCTGAATTTAGTTCAGATGTTGTTTCCGCTTGCGTGGGGCAAGATATTGATTTTACGGATGAATCGACTAGCGATTTAATTTATAATTTGGATGAAGCTATCACGTGGAGCTGGAATTTTGGTGATGGTACCACATCCGTGCTCGAAAATCCCACCCATACTTATGCAGCGACAGGTACCTATACAGTTACTCTCACAATTACAGATGTTTCCGGTTGTTCTTCAACAGTAACACATGATATTGTAATTACGGCAGGATTGTCCTTGACAATGACGCATACAGATGTGACGTGCTTTGGTTTGGATGACGGCACAGGCACTGCAAGTCCATCCACAGGTACCGGACCATATACATTTCTTTGGGATGACCCCCTTGCGCAAATTACGGGGACCTCTGCAGGTTTATCTCCAACAACATATAATGTTCTTGTAACTGACGCATTAGGATGTGTTGGTACGGGAGAGGTAACGATCCTTGAACCGGCAGAACTCATTCTAGATTCTTCTACACCAACAAATGCAAGTTGTGGTTTAGCAAATGGAACGATCACGATTGTAGCTTCAGGAGGATCCCCTGGATTGGAGTATAGTATAGATGGTGGTCTAACTTATTTTCCAACAGGAGATTTTACAGGATTAACAAACGGTACATACACTGTGGTTGTGCGTGACGCAAATGGATGTACTGTTTCAACAACGACGATTGTGGGGCTCGATTCTCCTTTGATTATTGATGAGGTATTAACAACAGATGTATCATGTGGTCCGCTAGATGATGGAACAATAACGATAAATGCTACTGCGGGTATACCTCCTTTTCAATACAGTATAGATGGTGGTTTAACCTATCAACCCTCTAATTTTTTCGATTTCCTATCGCCGGGCACATATGATATTGTCGTCTTGGATGACGTTGGGTGCTCTGTAACGACTACTGCTGTAGTTGGCAGTTTGGCTACGATTATTTACGACGGAATTATAATAACGGATGCAACCTGCAATGGTGGATCTGATGGTTCAATTGAAATAAATGTGTCAGGGGGCACACCTCCTTACCAATATAGTGTTGATGGTGGAACGACTTATTTCCCTTCGAATACATTTACTGGCCTACCTGCAGGAACCTATGATTTAGATGTATTGGATGACGCAGGATGTAGTGTAGATGAAATTGCTGTTATTGGAGAACCTTCCGCAATTACAATTGACGCAATTACTTACACCACGGTTTCTTGTTTTGGTTTGGCAGATGGAGAATTTGAATTAACTGTTTCAGGAGGAACGCCAGGATATACGTATAGTAATGATGGTGGTGTTTCCACGCAAATTAGTCCGCTATTTACTGGACTAATAGCCGGTGACTATGATCTGGTGATCATAGATGCTAACGGCTGCACGTCGACGGGTTTAGCAACTGTGACAGAGCCATCCACGCTTTTAATTGATGCTATTGCTGTGGTTGATGTGACGTGTCTATTGATAGATGTTTGTGTGTGGTTGTCCCCCATGCCTCACAGTGCTGAGAGAGAGAGAGTGTTGTTCGACACGTCACTTGTACAAATTAATTATAATCTCCATCTATTATTAAATTTAAACAGATTTCCCCTGGGGTTTTGGGGTTTTGGGG
>JALQVX010000215.1 GCA_023263555.1 Crocinitomix sp. | reverse complement strand
TCTTAATTGGAGATGGAATTTGGCTTTTCCTTTGGATCATGTCCTTCAGTTTTGAAAGTATAAACTTCATTTCCTTCTTAAACACGTTGTTTGCTCTTATCCTTTTCATCTTCGCAATTGGTCTTTTGAAAAATAGTGGTTTGAATGAATAAGGAAGTCGCATTCAATCCATCACCCCTAAACTTTTTCTATCTTCGCTATTATGAGTAAAATTGAAATCAGAACCGTTGATGTAGTGCAATACATTCAACCCTTGCGCGAAGGAGGTTCTATGCCTGCCATTGTAAAAGCGGATGATGACTTTCTTTACGTCTTAAAATTTAGAGGCGCTGGGCAAGGTAAAAAAGCCTTGGTGGGCGAATTTATCGGTGGTGAATTGGCACGTGCTATTGGTTTAAAGGTTCCTGAATTGGTTTTTATGAATTTGGATGATTCATTTAGCAAGACCGAACCGGATGAGGAAATTCAAGATTTACTTGCTTTTAGTGTCGGTTTAAATTTGGGACTTCACTTTTTGTCGAGTGCGATTACGTATGATCCACTTGTTTCAAAAGTAGATAGTGAAATCGCTTCAAAAATTGTGCTGTTAGATAGCGTGATGAGCAATATCGACCGCACGACAAAGAATACCAATTTATTGAATTGGAAAAACGAATTGTGGGTGATTGACAATGGTGCAAGTTTTTATTTTCATCACAATTGGGAAACCTGGCGCAATCACCTCACCCGCACGTTTCCTATGATTAAAGATCACGTTTTAATCAAACAAGCCAACCATTTATCGGAAGCGGCTGAAACGATCAAAACGGCGCTAACGGATTCTAAAATTGCGGAAATAGTAGCCGCCATTCCTGACGATTGGTTAGAAGATGAAACGGAAGAAATGTCTCCTACAGAAATGCGCACCGCCTATACCGAATATTTGGCTGCCAAACTCGCTATGATTGATTCACTTGTAAAAGAAGCAAAAGATGCCAGATAAAGTGAAATACGAATTTTCAATCATTCGGATTGTGCCCAAAGTTGAGCGCGAAGAGTTTTTTAATGTGGGTGTTATTTTATTTTGCAGACGTAAAAAATACTTGGGCGTTAAATACCATATTGACGCAACAAAATTAGCCAGCTTTTCATGTGAAGTGGAACTCGAATTACTCGAAAACTATTTAAAAGCATGGACCAATGTGTGTCATGGATCATCAAATGGTGGCGTGATTGGAGAAATGGATTTGCCCGATCGCTTTCGCTGGTTGACGGCTTCTCGAAGTACGATAATACAGAGTTCAATGACTCATTCTGGCTTATGCGAAGATCCGGCTGAAGAATTGAAAAAACTGTTTGAAGCTTTTGTGCTGTAAATAAAACGCTAACCACGAAATAAGTCCGTAAATTAGACGAAGAATTTGACGTGCGAAGCGCAGCTATTCTGTAAAACATCTTCAAATAATAGAACTAAACTACGTGCATTCAAGCAATCCTTTTCTTCCAGCCTACGATTTTGACAAATTAACGAAAGCCTATCCCCCCTTAAAACCTTTTGTTTTTGTCAATGAACATCAAACAGAAACCATTCTTTTTGGGGACAAAAATTCCGTTAAAGCGCTCAATACGGCCTTATTAAAAGCTGAATATGGTGTTAATTGGAACTTGCCTGAAAATAATTTGTGCCCTCCCATTCCTGGTCGCTTAGATTATTTGCTTTATATAGCTGATTTGATTGAAAAACCAGATGCAAAACTGTTAGATATTGGCACAGGCGCAAATCTGATTTATCCGATTTTAGCAACGCGACAGTTGAATTGGACATGCACTGGAAGTGAAGTGGACAGCGAATCGCTCAAACATGCGCAACAGCTTATCGACAAGAACCCTTCGTTGAAATCAATTGAATTACGTTTTCAGAAATTCAGAGGTTCGATTTTTAATCACCTGGTTCTTCCAGAAGATCAATTTGATGTGGTGGTTTGCAATCCTCCTTTCTTTAAAAGTGCGCAAGACGCCCATGCTAAAAATCAACGAAAGGTGAAAAACCTCAACTTGAAATCGGCAGATCCACTTAATTTTGGCGGTCAAGCAAATGAATTATGGTATAAAGGAGGTGAAGAGGCTTTTGTCAAAAAAATGGCAGCCGAAAGCGCTGAATTTAAAGATCAAATTCACTGGTTCACTTCTTTGATCTCTCAAAAAGAGAATTTGTCTAGCATCAAACGGGCTATTAAGAAAACGAACCCGACTGATATCCGCGTCATTGAAATGGAATTAGGAAATAAAAAAAGTCGTATAATTGCGTGGACATTTCGGTAAAAAGCGTTGCAGCTTGGGTCACCAAATTGATTCGCTTCTATTCGGCTTGAGAATCATGAAAAAATTCAAAAATAAATACAGAATCGAATCACTCCGATTAAAAAATTGGGATTACGGGAGCAATGCAGCCTATTTCATAACGATCTGCACCAAGAATAGGGCGCATTTTTTTGGTGAAATAGCAAACAGAAAAATGATTTTGACTGAAATAGGCGAATTTGCAGAAAAATTTTGGTTGGAAATACCTGATCATTTTCCATTTATAGAATTGGGTAATTTTGTTGTCATGCCCGACCATACCCACGGGATATTAATCATCAATAAAAATTATAACCAATTAATTGATGGCGGAACGATTGATGGCGACGTAGAAACGCCCAAATTGGGCGTTTCTATCGGCGCCAATGCAACCCCGGTTAAAAAAAATGGTGGGAAAAATGAAAAATGGAAACCCAATACAATTGGATCAATCATCAATCAATACAAACGAATTGTAACAATAAATGCCCGTAAAATAAACCCAGATTTCGCATGGCAACCCCGATATTATGATCATATCATACGTGATGCTGCATCCTTTGAACGCATACAAACCTATATTGCCGATAATCCATCAAAATGGATTGAAAATAATTAGTGATTCGATTCAAAACAAAAAAAGCACCACAAGAAAACCCTTGCAGTGCTTTAATTCATTTTAGTACATATAACCTATTTATTCAACTCCTCTTTTACGATCGTTGAAATCAATTTGCCGTCTGCTTTTCCGTTGAGTTGCCCCATAATTGGTCCCATTACTTTACCCATATCTTGTGGACCAGTAGCACCCATTGCTGCTAATTTTTCTTGAATCAATTTACGAACCTCATCTTCCGACATCATTTCAGGCATATACGCAGCGATTACCTCAGCTTGAAATTTTTCATCCACAGCCAAATCTTCTCGCCCTTCTTTGATGTATAAATCATACGTATCAATCCGTTGCTTATACAATTTCATGACAATTTTATTCTCAGTATCTTCAGAAATTTCGCCACCTGTACCACTAGTTGCTTCGATAATTAATTTCGCTTTTATATCACGCAAAGCAGCCAATTTGTCGCTTTCACGCGCTTTCATTGCAGCTTTTATGTCTTCGTTAATTCGTTCTGTTAAACTCATTTTACTTGTTTTTATACTCAACACAAAGGTAATGATTTTCAAAGAGGAAAAATAGCGAATCTATTTTATCAATAATTCCCAACTATACGACGAATAATAAATCATATCTACATTGTGAACTACGAGGTGCCTGCCTTGAGGGCTTTTCAATTAGATTCATGCTATGAAATGGACTTATCTATCGCTCGTGACCTTTTTACTAAACTGCTGTTCTTCAAAGGAGACAAAAATCATCACAGAAATAATTTACCACGTTGACACAATTTATATTGAAGTTAATCAACCAATGGACATCTTCCCATGGGAATTAGGATGCGCTGACACTGCAAATACGCAATACGCAATGAATCAGTGTGCCGCAGAATGTTTTCAAGTTGCAGATAGTCTGACCGATCAAATTTATCAACTGATTCGAATGGACCTTATTGATCAAAATACGAACCGAGACAGGATGGAAAATAGATTCGAGCAAATGGAGCGACTCGACCAATTGCAAGCTAATTTCACCGCAATTAAAATCTTAACTACCGCTTTTATGCGCAATAAAATGGGGGAAGGAACTATGTTACCTTACCTCCATCTCATCACAAAAATAGGGATCACTGAATTCGAATATCAACTCCTATGGAGTTTAAAAACAAACCCCTTAAAAGGTTAGTGCTTTATTAAATATCCGAAAGACCAACCAAATGCAGCCTTACGATACAACCTAACACCAACAATACAACCCATAAATGCAAAAATACCAGCTAAAATCAGCCACCAAATTGCGGTATTTGTTTCGTGTACGCGAAAATTTTGTCGTGAGTAAGGCATCATAAGATACATGTGCCAGCACAGTATGATGCGGTAAAATTTCTTTCAAACGAGTGTAAGTCAGTTGTTCATGCATACTAAAAATAGCACGT
>JALQVX010000277.1 GCA_023263555.1 Crocinitomix sp. | reverse complement strand
ATACTGATGTCATTTCCTACTCTTAAGTGGATGCCTATAATGCTTCTTATTCTTTCGGGAATATTTGGCTGTAATAGTGGGCTTTCTCAACCGTATTCGTGGACTGATTTACCAGACTTTATAGGCTTGGAAAGGGATGATGCGGTCGCTTTTGCAATTGACAAGACAATTTATCTTGGCTCGGGAAACCACAGTGGTTTTGCGCAAAGCAATTATTTTTATGCATTTGATATTGAAAAAGGAGCCTGGAGAAGTATCAGTGTGTTTCCGGGCGTTGCTAGACAATACGCCACCGTCGAGGTTGTGAATGAAAGGGCCTATTTGATTGGCGGAATTGACCTTTTTAATAATCCATTGAATGATTGTTGGGAATATAATTCTCTAGCCGATACATGGAAAGAAGTAGCTTCAGTACCAGCGAATCCGCGTTGGCAAGCGGTTAGTTTTGTGTTGAATGATCAAATATATTATGGAACTGGAAGGGATTGGACACGCTTTTACAACGATTTTTGGAAGTATAATCCAAAAACTGATGAATGGCTAAAGTTGTCTGATTTGCCAAATGAACCCAGTTATGAAAGAGTGGCGTTCTGCGTCGCAAATCAAGGTTATATTGGTTTGGGACGTGACTGTACAGGAGTCTTTATTCCTAATTTCTTACGTTATAACGAAGTGATGGATCAGTGGTTCAATATCGGTAACTTTCCTGGAACGCCCCGTTACTATGCAAGTGCAACTCAATTAGGGAGTGGGGCTGTCGTTTGTGCCGGTCAAAGTGAGGCAGGTTTGATGTTGAGTGATGCATGGGTTTTTGATCCTTTGAGTGAAAGGTGGAAAGAGATTGACGCAGGTTTTGAAACTGGTATTAGAGGGCAGTCGGCTTGCCATATTCCGTTTTATGGTGCCTTCTTTTCCTTGGGCTTAAATGAAGATTTTGAGCGTTCTTCACGTGTTTCTGTTCTGCAAAATAGTCAAGTTAATGATGATTATAATAATTTGTTTTATAGTAGTTTGGGTGAGTTTATTTATGTTGATGGTTTAGGTTTTAATTCGGTTTTAACGGTCTATTCGATTCATGGTGATTTATTAGTGGATCAACGCGTCTCTATGGAGTTTATACAACTATCTACAGCGGATTGGGCTAAAGGTGTTTACCTTGTTTCCGCCAATGATCGAACAAAAAAAATAGTGGTTCACTAAATGTTTAACAGAAATTAACGGGGTAGATTTCGTTTAAATTCGTTACTTCGTAGTATTGATATGAGAGGACTTTTGATTATCGTTTTGATGCTTTCTGGCTCCGTTTGGGCGCAGCATGTGAACTATAATGATTCTACTATTACGATAACTGGAAAAGTAAGAGATACATCTCGTTCAGTTGGTTTTTACAATATGGTTATCGTTAATAAGTCAACGAGCAAAGGTGTATTTGGTGATTATGCAGGAAACTTTTCAATCACCATAAAAAAATCAGATACCTTGGGTATTGCTGTTCGTGGATACAAAACAATTTATGTTTCCTATCGAGATAGTGTTTATCGATCGTCTTATTCTCCCATTTTTTATATTCAAGAACTGGCTTATATTGGTGAAGAGGTTGTTGTTGTGCCTCTCAAAACTTTAGAAGAACTAAAAGCAGAACGTGCTGCGATTGAAAAAAGAATTGCGCCTTCTGTAACCGTTTCCAATGCCATTCAAAGTCCTATTACAGCGCTTTATGTGGCGTTTAGCAAGCGTGAAAAAACAAAACGATTAGTAGCGGAGATGGAGTACAAAGATTCGCAAGACGCGATTGTTAGGGAAATTCTTCGCATCTACGTGCACAACGATATCATCTATTTGTCTCAAGATGATTTTGATGAGTTTATTCTTTTCCTCAACATTAATCCAGAATATCTGAAAACGGCTACTGATTATGAGTTGGTTACCTTCATCAAAGCACGTTTCGATCAGTTTCAATCGATCAAACAAGGGGGGTATTAACGACACTGAACCTTTTCGATACCAAGCTGTACAGTCTTCAATACGATCTATTTATGCGAATTTTAACGCTTTTATTTGTCCTTGTAAATTCAACCAGTTTTTGTGCTGTGGAAAAACGTTTTCCATCACCAAATTATAGAATTGTCTCTGATCAATGGTGTGCTGATGTTCTACCGAACAAATGTCGTGTCGTTGGAACGGTTGTCTTTGATGGATTGCCGCTTGAAAATGCCCTGATTGCTACCTATCCAAAAACAGTTTCTACCCGCACAGATTCGTTAGGCCGATTCGGTTTGATCTTAAACGAAATGGATAGTGTTATCTTTATGTATCATTCGACACACGGCGAAATTGTTATGAATCCCTACCACTATAAAGGAGGGCATGAGGTTGTTTTGGAATTTATTGCGACAGATACTTGGCTTTATCCTGAAGAGTATAAACCGGTTATTTATTTATCAAGTCCAACTCCTCTTTCAGTTGAAATAATGCTGAATTTTAAAGGTGAATTAACGTTTTCCTACCCAAATTATGAGAATGGCTGGAGTGTTTTGGTTCATGAAAATGAGATTATCGATCAGTCGACCAATGATGCTTATCCTTACCTGTTTTGGGAGGGGCGAGATCCTGCTTTAGATTTTAATTATACGGAAGATCAATTCGTTGGTTTTGTGCTAAAAACGGATACAATTGTTCCATTTTTAGAAGCTAAATTGGAATTTTTAGGACTTAACTATCGTGAACGAACGGATTTTATTACCTATTGGGCGCCGCGAATTATGGAAAACAACTATATCATTGCGCAATTTTTAATTGATGATGATTACGACCGCTACGTTGCCGAAATTTCGATTCACCCTAAGCCAGATGCTATGCGGCGTATTTTTTTGCTATACAAAGGATTTGATGGACGACCAACGCTTGAGGTTCAGCCACAAGTATTGAAACCGTTTTCACGTCTAGGATTTACGCTTATAGAATGGGGTGGAAGTGAATTAAATTAACAAAAT
Organism: Crocinitomix sp.; assembly: GCA_023263555.1. Lineage (GTDB taxonomy): Bacteria > Bacteroidota > Bacteroidia > Flavobacteriales_D > Crocinitomicaceae > Crocinitomix. The sequence continues at coordinate 1,256 of JALQVX010000277.1, read as the reverse complement.
CTAAACAGTATGAAAGCTTATATTGTCCTTATTATAGTGCTATTTAGCGGTCAGCAAAGCTGGTCTGAATCTTTACTTGTAAATACGTACAGTGTTATTTCAGATGTCTATGCAGATTCGATACCGGATGGTAAATGCCTCATTAAAGGCAGCGTTTACATGGCTTACAGTGAGTCGCCTGTCAATAAAGGGTATGTGAGTGATCTGTATCGGATGAAGCAAGGACTTATTGCTGGAGACGGCACATATCAATTTTTGATGGATGCCAAAACAACAAAAATCTTCTTTTATTCTCCTTCACACGGCGAGATTTTGACGAGTGAGCTAATTTTCCAAAATAAACATTGCATCACGATCGATTTTATTACAGGGGAAGAAAGTATAGCCCCTATAATGGTGGAAAAACCTGTTATTTATTTATACAATCATAAGGAATTAGATGTTCATTTGTCACTTAAACCAATGGGACCTATGGTCTTCTCTTATCCACTATATGAGGAGGGATGGAAAGTTAAAGTAAAAGGTAAAGGTGTGTTGGAAGTAAAAGACAAGTTATACCCCTATCTTTTTTGGGAAGGTGAATATGCCAATCTAGATTTTGTGATTAAAAATGGCGGTGTTGAAGGGAATTATATTAAAACAGATTCAACTGTTTTGTTTCTCCAGAATGTATTGACGAAGATAGGGTTTAATTCGAATGAAATGACTGATTTTATTACGTATTGGGCGCCTAGAATGATGCAGTATAATTTTGTGACGGTTCAGTTTTTAGTTGGTGAAGATTACGCGCGTTTAATTGCAGAACTTAAGTCAAATCCAAAGCCTGACAGCGAATTACGTGTTTTTATGCTCTTTCAAGGTTTTAAGTATGATGCTTCACCTAACTTTTTAGTTGAACCATTTTTTGAACCCTTTAACAGAAAAGGGTTTTCATTGGTAGAATGGGGTGGAGCAGAGTTGTAAGGGGCTCAACGACAAGGTTAAAATTCGTTTAGAAGACCGTCAAACTCATAAAAAAATGGATGCCACTGTATTTCATGCGCCAATGTGTTGTTTTTGCTAAATATACCACGCTAAAATCAGTCTAAATAGAATAGTTGTATCATCTAAATTTTGTTATTTAGGTGCATTTAGTGCGCAAAGAATTCCTAGTAATTTTCGTTTAGAATCGATATATTAGCCATAATCAAACCTCATTTATGGATAAATTCGAGAATTACCTGAGCATTAATCGTGATAGTTGGAACAAAAAAGTA
>JALQVX010000272.1 GCA_023263555.1 Crocinitomix sp. | reverse complement strand
CACTGAGTATTCTCCCAAGAAGTCTCCAGTCAACGCATTAAACCATTCAATTTGATAAGCTTTAGAAGCGCCCATCCCATTCAATTTAATGGTTTTCTTCAAGTCTTCGAATTTATAATCCATTGGCAATAGATAAAGTGGGTTTTCCTGCAGCTCGGTATTCAACGAATCATCTTTGCACGTTCCTCCGGCTTCATCAATACCGCCCGTATAGAAATTAAATGTGCGATTAGAAACAACGCCAACTGCCTTAGATCTTCCTTCTACTTTCGGTCGATACAGGTACATCACTTCTACTGACTGATCCTTCATCACTATCGGTTCTCCGGTTTGCCAATTTTCAGCGTCAAATGGAATGCTATCCAATAATTCCTGAACGGGTCTTAAATAATTCCACATACTATCTTCGTTCCAATGAAAATGCCAATTTATTCCCGACCCTGCCAATCCTGTAAAAGGAGTCAAATTAACCGTCTTTACAAACCGAATTCCCTCATCACAATTCGTTATCCCTCCACCAGGCCCATACTCACTGTGCATGAAGGGTTTATCTAAATAAAAATCACTTTTATTGTCGTGATATTTTTTAGAAACAATCAAATAATTCTTTTCAAATTTATTGATGCTAAGTCCATAATTGTTAAAAGTTGCAATATCCACGTAGGGAGAATAGTAAGTTGAGTCACCATGGACAAAATCAGGTTCACCCGTATAACTTACAGCAAGCGGATGTTGGGTTATTCCAAGATCCTCCTTGAGGTAGCGACACATTTCAATTTGCCAAGACATAAGTTTTGGAATAATCAGAGCTGGGAAATCTTTATACGGTGAATCTGCTAGGTTCGCTGTGTCGGGAAGGGTATAACAACCATACTTGCCATTAATTGTCTTAACCTCAATAATGGATTCATTCCCAAAATTATTTGCCTCGCTCAATAATTCCATCACTGCAATATTTGTTGAATACCCCCAACGAGCTACCATATAGCGCAAGCGACGCTTATAATAAACCATTGCCAAAGAGTCGGTTAAAAAATCTTGCGGATTGACGAGGTCTAATTCATTTCGATAACAATACCCCTTATCATCATCCCTAAAACAAGGTGAATTACTTGGATTTAGATCGTCTCCTTGCGCTGACCAGTCCCAATCTGTCATAGCATAACCATTAGGCGCTTCAAACGTGTAATGCATAGCGAGATTTAAATGCAGTTTAAGATCCAATTCTTTCGCGTGTTCGAGGATCTGATCAAATTCCCATGCGTTCGGCATTCGATCGGCATAATTACCTAATTCTTCAAATTCAATTTCAGTTTGCCATGGAGATACGATATAACGAAAGTAATTGCCACCAGCATTCGCTAAATCACTCATAGATTTCAGAAAATCAATATAGTCAGAAGGTGAAGCTGTTTTATTATTCCATTCCAAGGTATGATTCGGATTATTAGGCCCTGTTAAGTTTTGACCAATTGGAAAAAAGGGATCCTCCCCTTCTCTCAAAAATCGTTTATGATCACCTACACGCACAAAGCCTTTACTTTCTGACGGAATCGTTTCAAAAGTGAATTCTTCAAAAGAAAAAGGTTCCTCATTTTTCAGTTTAGCACTGACTTTACAACGCCATCGACCTATATACTCGGGTGTAAAACGAATTCTGAATAAATCCTCCGAAGCATTAAGGGCCCACCCTTTCGTTGTCCGTGTATAATCTTGAAAATAAAATGCGTTCATTCGGATTGGACCATACCAAACCGCACCACTTTGAACCCAAAAATCAGCATACACATCAATCTCTTCTGGATTAAAGGGGTTTATTTTATCTCCTTCTCGTCGAAACACATGGTTTAAGACTTGATTTGAAACGAGACTATCTAACCTAACACCAATCTCAACCTTTTCAAATTGCCCAACATTTCCCGGTGTATCGAGTGGAGCACACCACAATAAAGTAGGTTTATAACCAGCTAATTGCCCACTTAAATCAGCTGATTTAACTTTATCCGTTTGAAACAATTCATTTTGTGTGAACGAAATAGGTACCACTATTTGGGCATGAATCGCAGGGAGAATAATTAAACTAAAAAGAATAAAAAAAAGACTTTTCACAAGCAAAAGATTAGTAGTATTCATTGATGTTTGTCCGAAGATAAACATTTTAGAGATTAAGACTATTCATAGCTAGAAATAAAGAATTACCCTCGTATAATTCGATCTTCGCCTTCAAAGGTAACCATTTCGAGCGATTCGCCGTCAAAAACAGCATAGGTGAAATAGGTAATCCAATCGCCGATATTGACATAGCGGGTCGTCTCACTCAATTGAAAATCGATAGGCAAATGTCTATGTCCGAAAATCAAATAATCATACTTTTTTTTTGATAATTTATCTTTACAGTATTGGATGAGCATTTCCTTGTTTTCACCATAAAAAACAGTATCTTGTTCGCCCGTTGCTGCACGACTTTTACGAGAAAAGAAATTCGCAAGTCCTATTCCAAAATTAGGATGCAACCGCGCAAAAAGCCACTGACAAAAAGGGTTTCTAAATACTTTTTTAATGAATTTATAGCCATGATCCCCCGGTCCCAGACCATCACCATGGCCTATAAAAAATGATTTTCCATTCAACTCACGTTCGACTTCTGTACGAATCAGATTTACACCTAATTCTTTTGGAATATAATCAAAAATCCACATATCATGATTCCCAATAAACCAATGAATTTTGATACCACTATCAGTTAATTCAGCGATTTTTCCTTGCAATCGAACATAGCCTTTAGGTATGGCTCTTTTATACTCGAACCAAAAGTCGAAAACGTCACCCAATAAATAGATTTCAGTTGCTTCATCTTTTATGCTATCCAACCAGCGAACAATCTTTTTTTCACGGACTAAACTCGCCTCATAATTCGGGGCTCCTAGATGAAAATCAGAAGCAAAAAAGATTTTCGTTCGCTTCATTAATGGCCGTAAATACGTTTAAGTTCTGCCTCCAATTGCGGTCCACGTAAATTGGTAGCGATTACTTTTCCTTCCGCATCAATTAAAACAGTAAAAGGAATACTTGAAACAAGGTAATCGCGAGCGGCCTCACAATTGAATCCTTGTAAATCACTTACGTGGTAAGGCCAAAGCAATCCATCTTTTTTAATCGCAGCAATCCACTTCTCGCGAGCACCTGGTTTGTCCAACGAAACGCTAAACACCTCAAATCCATCCTTATTATACTTTTGATAAGCCTTCACGACATTTGGGTTTTCTCGTCTACACGGTCCGCACCAAGACGCCCAAAAATCAATGAGCACAACCTTGCCTCTTAAATCAGAAAGATTGATGATGGTACCCGAAGTATCAGGCATAGAAATATTTTTAACAAGGCTCCCTGGAGAAAGCATAGATGCTTTGCGTTCATTTTCGAGCTGCTGCTGCTTTAATTGCTCATCTTTCAACATGACATTTCGAGACAAGACACGAATCGTTGGAGAATCACCAAAGGAGCGATTTAAGAGAGAAACGATTTGTTTAAACATCTCCCATTCCTTTCCTTGATCTACACTATTTAAGGTTGCTAATAATGCTGGCGACTCTAGATTAGAACTGATGAAATTATTACGGTATGAATAAAAACGCTGGGCAAGTGGCGTGAAATAAGCATTCACTTCTCCTTGTTTATTTCGATCCGACATGACAACTGCACGCAATGAATCTTCAATCTGCTTAAAGTAGCGAAACTGAAGTAAAAACTCGGACATTAACTCCGAATCTGGTGATCCTTTGATATTGCTATAATTAAGAAGGTCGCGTGCATCCCCATTAATGGTAATGGAATCATTAAACTCAACCACCAAATTAATTGATTGTCCATTTTCTAGTGCAAAGGCGTAGTAATCGCGTGCCTCAATTTCCGAATCAATTTTAAACTTACCTTTTTCGTCAGCAACCGCAACAGCTATTGGGCTCTGAATTCCACCCCTATTTTGATTAATCAAATAAATCCTCTGATTTTCAGCACCAACAATTTGTCCATCAATAAAAACTGAGCCTTCGGTGGGCATCACATATTGAGCAAAAGAATTACTGCCAATTAATACTGTAAGAAAAAAGGAGAGAAGGTTAATTGTTTGTTTAATCATCATTTAAAAAATTGCTATCCGAGAACTTCCTTCAATTTTTGTTCCAATTGAGGTCCTCTTAGGTTTCTGCCGATCACTTTACCGTCACCGTCAATTAAAAAAGCCGCGGGAATTGCATTTACGCCATAAGCCACGGCCGCAGATGAATTCCAACCGTTCAATTCAGAGACGTGATTTGGCCATGAAAGGTTGTCTGCAGCGATTGCTTTTAGCCATGCATCTTTGTCCTGATCCAATGAAACGCTGAACACCGTAAAGCCTTTGCTTTTATATTTTTCATACATGGCAACTACGTTCGGATTTTCTTGACGGCAAGGTGCACACCAAGACGCCCAAAAATCGATCAATACAACTTTCCCACGCAAATCAGACAAGGCCATTTTTTTTCCATTTTTATCTTCCATTACAATTTCGGGAGCGTACTCAAAATCACCTGTTCCACTTCCTTGTGCTAACTCTGGATTATTCAACTGTTCGATTTGCGCTTCAATACTCTTCACATCACGATCAATCAAATCTGGATATTCAGAATAAGGATACTTTTCGCGCATTTCTGATGAAACCCGTTTAAAATAATCTAAATCAGCGGGGTCGAATTTAAGTAATCCACTAGCGGGAAATAATTCACGCAACATCAACCAACTTGCAGCAGATCCAGGATTTTTGTCCATATGGTTGATTGCATATTCACGTTGATATAATGAGATACTATCCAATTTGTCAATCAGCGTTTGTATCCGCACTGTATCTGTTTGAGGTGTAGCTTGCAACTCCATATAAATAGGTTGCTCTACTTCAAAGTAAGGTTTTAAGAATACCAAGTAATCTTTAACGAATTGACTTTCTTTCGATCCGGAAACTTGATAATTATCACCAATTCCAGGCATGCTCCCTTTGATTACAATGTCTTTATCACTCTCGTCTAATAATAAAACGATAGGCATTTCATTCTCCCCGAAAAGGATTACATATTGGCGTAATTCTTTCGTTGCTGTTTGAAACTCAAATCGTCCATTTTCGATTTGGACCGTGTCAATTATACTCTCTGTTTCTCCTTCGTATGCCACCAAAACAACCTCTTGTCCATCACCATTGGTAACTTCTCCGACAATTTTGTGCCCAGGGATTTCCTCTTCTTCTGTTGATACTTCACCTCCACAACTCCCTAATAAAAGAGCGAATGCAATAATTGGTGTAATGAATTTTTTCATTTTAACTTGTTTACTTATTGAACTTGACTTAGTTCATTGATTAATTTACTCGCTGAACGTGGGTCAGCTTTCCCGGCACTCTTTTGCATAACTTTACCCATGATAAAGCCTGTTAATTTTTTTTCTCCCGCTTTGAAACGCTCAAATTCTGCAGGATTTTCTTCAAAAACAGCTAAGATAATTGATTTTAAATCGGATTCATCTGAATTTTGAATCCAATCATGTTCTTCTGCGATTTCTAAAGCCGTCATTGTTCCTTTTAATAATTCCGGAAACACCTTTTGGCTCGCCAAATTATTCGAAACTTTACCCTCATCAATAAGGTTGACCAGCCCTGCAATATTTTGCGCAGAAATAGGAAAATCTTTTATACCAATTGCTTTAGAATTCATGTAAGATTTCACGTCTCCCATAAGCCAATTAGCAGCCATTTTATAGTTAGATGTATGCTTAATTATTTCTTCAAAATAGAGCGCTATTTCCTTTTGATCTGTTAAAATTTGAGCATCATATTCAGATAGCTTTAATTCACCTGTATATTTCGACATCAATTCTGCTGGAAGTGGAGGCATTTCCGCTCTCAATTGATCAATTTTTGCAGGCGCGACACGAATAGGTTGCAAATCAGGTTCTGGAAAAAAGCGATAATCATTTGCAGCTTCTTTCGATCGCATGGCTGTGGTCACCCCCTTTAACGCATCAAAATTCCGTGTTTCTTGAAATAATTGTTCCCCCTTCTCGATTGCAAGAATATGTCGCGTTATTTCATGTTCGATCGCACGTTGTACGTTACGAATAGAGTTCATATTTTTAACCTCTACGCGCACGCCGTATTCTTTTGCTCCCTTCAGCATGACAGAAATATTTGCATCACAACGCAAACTCCCCTCTTCCATATTCCCATCACATATTTCTAGGTAACGCACCAACTGTCTAATTTCTGTGACATAATTATACGCCTCCTGAGAAGATCGGATATCGGGCTCTGAAACAATTTCAATCAAAGGAACACCGGCGCGATTTAAATCAATTAAGGTATTAAAAGGATCAATATCGTGAATACTTTTTCCGGCATCCTCTTCCATATGTATCCGCGTGATTCCAATCTTTTTTGTTTCACCCTTCTCATTCTTCACAAATACCTTTCCACCTGTACAAATCGGTGTTGTATCTTGCGTAATTTGGTATCCTTTTGGAAGATCTGGATAGAAATAATTCTTTCTTGCAAAATGCTGTTCGGGCGCAATATCACAACCGAGCGCTAATCCCATTTTAATAGCATAGTCAATCGTCTTTGCATTCATCCTTGGCAATGTCCCGGGATGACCCAACGTGATTGGACTGACATTTGTATTTGGAGCAGCACCATATTCGTTCTTATCGTTCGAATAAGCCTTTGTATTTGTCAGCATCTGCGCATGAATTTCTAATCCAATAACAGGTTGATATTTATTTCTTATTTCTTCGCTTAATTCCATTGAATTTATCTGCTTAAATTCTCGCTACTAATTCTTTCATGATCACCGTCATTTTCGGCTCTTGCCTTGCAGCCACGGCAATAATTTCTGCAACATTCACTTTCTTAATTTTCCCAGGCACCCCCAAATCAGTGATGATTGAAATCGCAAAGACTGGAATATCCATATGTCGTGCAACAATTACTTCAGGAACAGTGGACATACCTACTGTGTCGGCTCCAATAATCCTAATGTAATTATATTCTGCAGGCGTTTCCAAAGAAGGTCCCGTTAAACCCGCATAAACACCTTCGCTGACCTTAATATTGTTCTCTTTGGCAATGCTGTGAGCGAGTTTCAACATATGACTATCGTAAGGCTCACTCATATCAGGAAAACGAGGACCTAATTCGTCCATATTCTTTCCGCGCAACGGATGCTCGGGAAATAAGTTAATATGATCTTTGATGAACATAATTTCACCTATCTCATAATCAGGGTTAACGCCACCAGAGGCATTGCTCACTAAAAGTTGTTTTACACCTAACATCTTCATCACGCGAATCGGAAAGGTAACTTCCTCAGCCGAATATCCTTCGTAATAATGAAAACGTCCTTGCATTGCAACAACCATTTTGCCACCCAATTCACCAAAAATTAATTTGCCGCTATGACTTTCAACGGTCGACACTGGGAAGTTTGGAATTTCTGAATAAGGCAATGTACATTTTACATTAATCTCATTTACCAAGCCACCCAATCCCGTTCCCAAAACAATTCCGACAATCGGTTGTTCGTTGAAGTGTTGATGTATAAATTCGGTTGTTTCAACTATTTTTTTCCACATAATCATGAACGCGTTCATTAAATTCTGATGCTTTATCGATTTCAACGATTATCTCCTGATAATACCAAGGATAATCTTTGAGCTCGTTCTTAATTTCTTTCTTCAAAAGACGCATAGCATCCTTCTCTGTTGTTAAAATCAAGACATCCTTATTTGCAAATTTATCAAATAAATTGTGAATTCTATGGATATCTGCGGGCTTAAAATTGTAATGATCTCCAAAGTCAAAATGATGAAGGATGGTGTTGTTAATTTTGATAAAATCGTATAAAGGTTTTGCATTCGCTATTCCTGTCACTAAAATGATTTGGCGACCTTTTGGTGGTTCAACTAACGTATTCGCTCTAACAGAATGAACATCACCGTATTGAATGGATGAAAAAAAGACTTTTTGATGTGCGGATGGATTTATTTTTGCGATTATCTGCTCTTTTTCATCCAAAGAGAGAGCCGGTGCCTTACTCACAATAATTAAATCTGCTCGTTTTCTCCCCCAACTTGCCTCTCTTAAACGACCAACTGGCACAATAAAATCGGAATAAAAGGGATCATCAAAAGGCGTAATTAAGATGGAGAGTCCAGCGTGAATAGCCCGGTGCTGATAAGCGTCATCTAGCAAAATCACTTCTGTTTGTGGATGAGCCCGACAAATCTCCATCACGCCATTTACCCGATTGGTATCGACTGCTACACCGATATTTTCGCCAAACTTCAATTGATATTGCATGGGTTCATCTCCAATTTGATGTGCATCTGAATCCTCGTTTGCAATGATAAAACCATGCTCCTTTCGTCCGAACCCACGACTAAGGGTGAACAATTTATAATCAGCTTCTAAAAGGCGAATGAGATATTCGGTATGCGGCGTTTTCCCCGTTCCACCCATGCTTAAATTACCAACTGAAATGATTGGCAAACTGAATTTGGATGATTTAAAAAGACCTACTTTGTAAAGGCCATTTCGCAAGCTTGTAATAGCACCATAGATCAATGAAAAAGGAAAAAGAAGAAATCGCCAGAACCGCATTATTTAGTGATTAAGCTTCGTTAATGTTTCCAGTAAAGAATCGAAGGTCTTTTTCAATACACTTTGCATCTTTTGAGTACGAGATTGATCATAGATTCTCTCCGTATTATCCATGTAGAGTATTTTGTTTCGTTCCAATTGAAGTGCATGAACACCTTTTGCTGGACGACCAAAGTAACGTGTAATATGCCCACCTTTGAACGGATCATTATGATTTACTTGATAACCGTTACGCAATGAAAGAAGTGCACTTTTGATCAGTTCTTGGTCTGCTGAAGTTTCATCCGCAGTGCCAAGAATCATTTCCGGAAAATGTTCAGTACGAATGGTTGGAACAGATTGACGTATAGAGTGTGCATCCCAAAGCACAACATTTTTAAAGGCAGCTCGACGCAATTCGATTTCCTCTTGAATTTTTTTGTAATAGGGCCAAAAATAAAGCGCCAATCGACGCTCAATTTCTAGCTGATCTGGCTCATGTCCTTCTTTATAAATCGGTTCACCAAGAAAATCAGTTAATGACGTTAGTCCAGTAATAATCCTTCCATCATTATACAAGGGTTTACTTTCTGGGTCACGATTCAAATCAATTAACCAACGGCTATAATTAGCTTTTACTATTGTAATCCCCATCTCTGGAGCAAAAGAATACAGTTGATCTAAAAACCAATCTGTATCATCCAAGGATGAAATCTGATTCGGCAAATACATGTTTTTTACTTCTTCAGGAAAAAGTGTTCCAACATGGGGAATACTGATGATAATCGGTTGAAGCTCCCCTATTGCAGGTATGACGGTAAAAGGACTTCCTATTTGCGTTTCCATACCAAGTCAGGAATTTTTTCATCTGCTGAAATAATTTCGGCTTGTTGAAGATGATAAATGACACTTTTCATCATTTTTTCGCTTACCCAACCATGAATTGCCCATTCGGTACTGTTATACCATCTTTCTACATCCTTGATCTTTTGGTCGTAACGTTCGCTCACCATTTTTACAATCGTGTCGTCATGCATAAATTTATCACATTCATCATGAATCGTTCGCAACATACGTATAATTGAATCCGGTTGTTCCTTCAGAATTTTATCTGTAGCGGCAATGACAAAGCAAGGCCATGGCGTATTATATTCACCTATTCTTCTCAACTCACCTGAATCCACATAGGGTTTAGTGGTGTACTTTTCCCAATAGAAAACATCTGTTTCGAGGCTCTCCAACGAAGGAAGAGCTCCATCTATATTTTTAATGACCTTAAACTGATCCTTATTCAGCTTATGTCCTTTACTTTCTGCGTCGACGATTGCCATGAGATGAGAACCAGAACCAAAGCGACTGATCGCATAATTCTTGTCAAAAATATCACGGTAGTTCATCAAATCATTCTTCACTCCTGTATGAATCCCCCACGTCAATGGGGTGGTAACATATTCACTGATTATTTTACTCGGATTACCTTTAACAATATCCGTTATCATTCCTTCGGTTAAGAGAATACAGGCATCCACTTCATTTTCACGCAGTGCTTTTGTCATTTGACCCGTTCCACCTCCAAAATCTGTCCATTCCAAATCCACACCACGACTGCTAAACACGCCTCTTTCCTTGGCTAAATGAATGGGCAAATTAAAATGCTCAGGAACACCTCCTAGTCTAATCTTTACATTTTCCATACACTACAAAGTTAGAAATAAGTTAATATTAATCGACAAAGATTCCTACGAGATAGAAATACCACAGGAAAACGGCAAGAAAATTGCAAGCCGTAGAAGCATGTCGATCGGTGTAACATTCAAAGAAGCCCAATCGTAATAGAAAGAAATCGGGTAAAATATGTTACCTTTGAACAAAGAAACGTTAAGCTTATATGAAACGACTTTTTGCCTTTGTATTTATCTTGCACGTCAGTGTTTTTGG
>JALQVX010000212.1 GCA_023263555.1 Crocinitomix sp. | reverse complement strand
GAACTCAATTGTAAACGATTCTGTAAAAGTCGTTTCAGTTGCCTTAATTTTTGCAGTGACTACATTTTTTGCTTCGTCGTACGATCCTGTTCCGCTTTGTTCAATATCGGTGTTTAAAGCGATTGTCCACATTCCTTTTTCACTCGGTGTGGCAAAAATAGAATACGTTCCGGCTTCAATTGATTTACCTTCAAAACTGATCGCGGTAGTTGATGTGAATTTTGTGCAACCGTTAGCTCCAAATCGCCATACTTGGTCAAATGGTACTACTTCTCCAAAAATCTTCCGACCTTTTGCGCTTGGGCGTGAATATTCTACTGAAACTGTTGTCAATCCCACTTTTTGTTCCACCTTGCCCATTGGACTTGGCATTGGCAAGTCTTGTGCCGTTGAACTCATTGCGAATAATCCCGCAGAGAATAAGAAAAGTAACTTTTTCATCTTTTATTTTTTATTTGTTTAGTTATTATTTACTTGTTTGAATTGATCTCTATTTTTTAAGAAGAGATTTAAAATTAGTCCCAAAATCACTACCATGAATACACCGATAAAGGTATACAGAACATAACTTATTTTTATGATTTTGAGGACAAAAAGGAGGTGAACAATTAACACGGATGTTTGTGCGATTATTGCTGCCCACAAAGTCGCCGTTCCGCCTACACGTTTAAAGAAAAACGCCAATAAAAACACGCCTAAAATTGTTCCGTAAAAGAGGGAGCCTAAAATATTTACAAGTTCGATTAGATTATCAAATAAGCCTGCTGTTAAGGCAACGATTATTGCAAGAATGCCCCATCCAACCGTCAGCAATTTACTGACGCGTAAATCCTTTCCTTCGTCATCCGATTTTGACCAAAACTTTTTATAAAAATCGATCGTAGTTGTTGATGCGAGCGCATTGAGTTCTCCCGCAGTTGAAGACATAGCCGCAGAAAAAATCATGGCCAATAGAAGTCCAATTAAGCCCTTAGGTAAAAAGTTGAGAACGAAGGTGAGGAAGATATAATCGTTGTCTTCGCCTGAATAGGTTTTGTCTAGGGATTCTAATTTTACTTTGTATTCTTCTCTTAGATTGTCCTGTTGTTTTTGCAATATCTTTACATCTGTCAAATCACTCTTTTGACCTTCTGTATAAGCTTTAAGTGATTCCGATTTAAGTGAATATACAGTTGAATATTCTGCTTCAATGGCTAAAAGTTCTTCATTTTTTTGAATTTCAATTGTTTTCGCTGTTCCGTTAAAAATGATAGGAGGTTTATTGAATTGATAGGCAACAAAAAGCATGGCGCCCAATAAGAGGATGAAGAATTGCATAGGAATCTTCATTAAACCGTTAAACATTAATCCCATTCGGGATGCTTTCAAGGATTTGCCTCCTAAATACCGTTGCACTTGTGATTGGTCTGTTCCAAAATAGGAGAGGGATAAAAATAAACCGCCTACTAATCCTGATAGGAGGTTGTATTTATTGGTCGGATCGACAGATAGGTCGACGACTTCCATTTTGCCCATATTTCCGGCAATATCAACGCCTTCAGTGAAGCCAATTCCAGAAGGAAAACTGTCTAAGATATAATAGAACGCCACGAACATGCCTCCCATAATCACACCCATTTGCCATTTTTGCGTAAGCGATACGGCTCTGCTTCCTCCCGATACGGTGTAAAGGATGACCAATCCGCCAATGGCTAAACAAGTGAGTTGAAGATTCCATCCCAGTAAAGCGGACAAAATAATAGAAGGCGCAAAAATAGTGATGCCGGCAGATAAACCACGTGACATGAGAAAGAGGAAGGCCGTTAATCCTCGCACGCGCACGTCAAAACGATTCTCTAAAAATTCGTAAGCCGTATACACTTTGAGACGATAATAAATCGGTAAAAAGAAAACCGAAATAATAATCATGGCAAGCGGGAGTCCAAAATAGATTTGAATAAATCCCATTCCTTCATCATAAGCTTGACCAGGGGTAGATAAAAACGTAATAGCACTCGCCTGCGTCGCCATAATGGACAAGCCTATCGTCGCCCAATTTTCGGTATTGTTCCCTTTGAGATAACCTTCGAGATTACTATTTTTTCGCGTCTTCCATGTGCCGTAGAGCACAATGGCTAAAAGCGTTGCTATTAATATGGTCCAATCAATCCAACTCATGCATCAAATGAATTTGAAATGAGTATATAAAGAATAATTTGAAGACCTAAAAAGATCAACAATCCCCAATACCAGGCTTTCCAATTTGTTGGTTTTTCGTCCTCCATTAATTTGATTGATAGCTCAATAAGTTAGCAAATAATCGATAAGCACCTTCAACACCGTTTGGTAATTCTCTAAAAAATGAAATCCCTGTATAGACAAATTGTCCCTTGCCATAATTGGCTACAATCAAAGCACCTTTTTGCGCTTCTTCTCCACTATCATGCCATGAAAAGAGGGGCGTAAATCGTTCGTCCCATTTCGTCGCGAAATAAAGTCCCCGTTCTTGAACCCAATTATTAAAATCAGCTTTCGTCAATTTGTTGGGGGTGTTTAGTATAGGATGATTAGGGGATAAAAAATTAACCTCTGCATCTTCTTCCGTGACTCTGTTTCTTGAAATTTCAAATGGAATAGTGGTGTATTTATTGTCATCTGGATTACGAGAGGCTGTATTGTATTGCATAATTAAGTTTCCTCCATTTTCAACATATTCAAAGAGTTTCTTGTCAAAGTTGTGTAATTCAGGACTTACGTTGTAAATTCTAATCCCTAATACTACACTTCTATATCCTGTCAAATCAAGTGTGGACAAATCAGTAACTTCGAAAATCGACACATCAAATCCAAGTTGAGCGATTGCTTGTGGAACATCATCACTAGCCCCTTTAATGTACGCAATCTTCCCCGGTAATATTGCTGCGTTTATAGGGACACAGGTCAACACTGCTGGTTTAAAAATGACTTGTGTTGGAATGTGATCATAGGCTATTTCAGTGAGAGCGTGTAAATCTTCTCCTTTATTATTCTTTAAACTGAGATTTCCTCTTTGCGCTTCAGCAGTCGATTTAATCGTAAGTTCAGCCCAAATTTCTTCATGAATCTCATTGGTGTTTACAGTAATTTGTGCAGGGTTGACCTCCCAACCTGCTGGCGCTTCGACAATCACTTGGTCACTCAAACCTTTTTTGAAGGCATGAATTTTTATGCGAATCGTTTTCTCTTGACCTGGTTTTAGTAATAATGAATTTTCGTCAAAGTTTACTGTGAAGTCCGGGGTCGAAATCAAAGCGCGCTCGCGTTCTCCATAAGAAGGGTCTTTCCATTTATAGACGACCGGAATGGTAAGGTCAATCATGTCTCCTAAAACAAGTAAACTTATCTTTTGTGAAAAAGTAGGAAGGTTTTCTGGGCGACCGAGATTCGACTCATCTGTAACTTGAAAAAGGGTTGAAAAAGGTTGCTCTAACCAATAAGGAGTAGACAGTTTAGCTGAATTCGTAAGGATGAACTCATGGCTTAAATTCTCATTATTCTTGAGTAGTTTAACTAAATCTTTCCCTTCGTGCGACATTAATTGAACATTGATGGGCGAACGATTCAATAAATCATACGTGACAGTTGTTGAAGCTCCCTCTGATAAGGCGTAATCGCTTGCTAAAATTTCAATATGCAATCCAAGACAATTCACGATAATTTCATCCAAAAGACGAATTTTTTCATCTCTTAAATCCGATAGCGAACCACTTTTGACAGTGGCAAGTGATTTTCTCAACTTTAATAATTCAGGTACATTTTCAGAGGGAGAAATAAAATTAAAACCTGTCATCAACGCATTAAACTCCTTCTCAAATTGACTGGAAACAAGTTTTGACCATGTTGTTTGATTTTTTTCGAAAAAATTGTTTTCAAGTCGCTCACCACCTAGGTATTGAAAATATTCTATTAATGATCCGCGCTCGAGTATGGCACCAAATCCTTGGCATTTATGCTGACTTCGAGCCAAGGTGCCAATTTCATTATAGGATTTACCTAGCAATGGATTGTAGCCTCCAATTTCAGCCACCAAATAATCGGGATTGTCTTTGGATTTTACAGGTAACTCTTTATCCCACCACGCGGATGAATTCCAATAAATTGAGGTTGTTTTCCACACTCCAAATTTTGACACTTGTTCGGGAAGAAAGTTGGGGTCTGCGGCCTTTTCAAAAGCTTCAATTGCCAGTAGACTTGATGCTATATGGTGCCCGTGTCCCGCCCGTTCATCAGGCGGAAATCGTGTGATAATTACATCTGGTTTAAATTGTCTGATGACCATCACCATATCCGATAAGATTTCATCTTTACCCCATTTTTTGAGTGACTCTTCGGCGGATTTAGAATATCCAAAATCAACGGCTCTTGTGAAATATTGCCTTGCCCCATCAATGGATCTTGCAGCGAGTAATTCTTGGGTGCGTAAAACGCCCAAGTCCTCACTTAGTTCATTGCCAATTAAATTCTGCCCACCATCACCGCGCGTTAAGGAAAGATAAGCCGTCTCTGCTTTTTCTCCTAATGATAACCAGGCTAAGGCGCGTGTGTTTTCGTCATCCGGGTGCGCCGCAATATATAAAACGCGTTTAAGTGTATGGACTTTTTCAAGGTCTACATATATTTCGGAAGAAGTTTTTTGACCAAAACTAAGCCCAAGTAGACCAATAAAAAGGAGTGACAATGTCAATTTCATAATTCTGTGTTGTAACATCCAAAGGTAGCAACTAATCCCTCGAATTTCGTTAATAAATTGTTAATAGGACGGAATGAGGGGTGATTCTTTACATTTGATTTAACACCCTAAGGTTTGTTTTGTTCCAAGGTTTCAAACAAAATATGATTAAGCTATTAGTCCTCGCCTAAAGAAGATGTGTTGAATTTTTTAACGCTGATTCAAAATCGGTTAATTGAATAGTTACCGTATTTCATTGATTCGATTATCGATTTTGCTTGAAGAAAACGTGATTCAAAAAAAAAATTAACCTCAAATCCTAAAAATCAGGTTAAATTTGTCATTCTGCTAAATAATCAGCAAATCAATTGATATGAAAAGTGTATTGAATAAGGTGTTTTCTATGGCATTGATGGGTTCAGCAATGTTTGTTTTCTTTATCGCCATAGGTGCTGCAACTGTTGTAGAAAACGATTTTGGAACACCTGTTGCTCAGAAAATGATCTACAAGGCCTTATGGTTTGAAACGTTGCTCGGTTATTTATTTTTATCACTTTGTTTTAATATTTACCGTTACCAGCTAATTCAGCTCAAGAAAATAGGGTCACTGGTTTTTCATGTTTCCTTTCTCGTGATTGTTTTAGGTGCGTGGATTACACGTATGTGGGGTTATGAAGGTGCTATGTTAATTCGAGAGGGAGAATCATCTAATATTGTGATCAGTTCTGATACATATCTTCAAATAAAGGTTCATGATATGGAGCAACAATATGTTTATGATATGCCGGTTATTATGGATGGGCATACGAATAATTATTTTGAACATTCGTTTGATTTTCCCAAGCAAGCGGACCCTGTTAAGATAGAATTTGTTAGCTTATTGGAGCATGCAAAAGATACGCTCGTTCAAACGGGGAAATCAGACGGGCAGCCTTATCTCGAGATTGTTACAACAGGGCAAAATGGGCGGAATTATAATTATTTGACACCTGGTACTGTTATTCATGATGGCGCCTTTAAGATTGCCTTTGATAATTTTGATGCCACAGACGCCATTTCAATCTTTCAAACGGATACTGGTATTTGCGTAAAAACACCCTATGAATTGTCCTACTTTCAAATGAGTGATCGTTCGGAAGGAATCATTTATGCAGATAGCATTCAACGTCTCGCAACGAAAAGACTTTATCGTATTTTGGATTTTCAATTTGTGTTTAATACCTATTATAAAAGTGGTAAATTGGAAACGATTTCAAGTACCATGGTTGATAAAGATGTGAAGGATGTAACTGTTCGAGCTACTCAAGGTAATCTGAGCGAAGAGGTTGTGCTAAGAGGGGGGAAAGGTCGCTATCCCGAAAAACATCTTTTTCAATTGGGGGATCTGAATTATGAATTGGCGTATGGATCTAAGTTGATTGAATTGCCTTTCTTTATTTACTTGGATGATTTTGAATTGTTACGTTATCCAGGCACCGATAATCCTTCTTCTTATTCCAGTCGTGTCACGCTTGTAGATCCTGCACTTAATCTTGAAAAACCGCACCATATATACATGAATAATGTATTAGATTATGGAGGATATCGCTTTTTTCAGTCGTCTTATGATCCGGATGAATTGGGAACGATTTTACAGGTAAATCATGATGCCGTAGGAACGAATGTGACGTATTTAGGGTATTTGTTATTAGCATTGGGCTTTATCATTAGTTTGTTTTCTCCAAATGGGCGCTTCAGATTTTTATTACAAAAAGCCGTTAAATTACATGCGAAAAGAGAAAAAATGTTATCCTTACTTTTATTGGTCGGACTCCTTCTAGGTGGCGCAACTGCATTTAGTCAAAATCAACAATCTGCGGCAGACCATGAAATGTTTGCGAATAAACCGGCTGAAACGCCAGTGGTGGATGCTGAACATGCAAAGCGATTTTCTGAACTCATTGTTCACGGAATCAATGGACGTTTTCAGCCTGTGCATACTATGGCCACTGAATTATTGAGAAAAGTTTCTCGCAATGATTCGTATAATGGTTTGTCAGCTGAACAGGTTTTTGTGGGCATTCATACCAACCCTCTTTCATGGAATTTTGAACCGTTTGTTTATGTTTCAGGATCCGAATTACAGGAGAAATTAGGGGTTGAAAAATATGCTTCGTTTATCGATTTTTTTAATGCTGACTTTACGTATCGTTTGGTTGAATATGCTGAAAATGCACGCTTGAAAAAACCTTCTGAACGAAATCAATTTGACAAGGATGTACTCAAAACAGATGAGCGAGTAAGTTTATTATTTGGCTTCTTTAGTGGTACTTATTTAAAGATTATGCCCTTGCCAAATGATCCTGGACAACACTGGTATTCTCCATTTGACAATGAACATCCATTCATTGGTTTGGATGCGGAAGTCATGAATTCAATTATGCCCATGTATACAGCAGCTGTAAATATTGGGCATGAAACAGGTGATTGGACAGAGGCAGATGAATTGGTGCTTTTCATTGATGAATTTCAACGAAAGGTTGCAGATCCATCTGTTCTTCCTTCCAAAACAGATGTGAAATTGGAAATTATGTACAATAAATTTGACATCTTCAAACGGTTGATGAACAGCTATTTATTGCTAGGATTTTTGCTCATCTTCTTGGAGTTCTTAAATATATTTAAGCCTAAGGTAAAGGTTAGAGGATTGCTGCGGATAACCATTATTCTACTCTCCGCCTTGGTTGCATTGCATGGCGCAGGACTGGGAGTGCGTTGGTATTTATCAGATCACGCTCCTTGGAGTAATGGATACGAGGCTGTTGTCTTTATCGGATTCATAGCCATGTTGCTTGGTTTGGCTTTTGCCCGTAATTCGAAATTAGTTTTAGGTTCGGCAGGTTTATTAGGTTGGTTATTGTTATTCGTTGCCCATATGAATGCATTAGATCCTGAGATGGGATCACTTGTTCCCGTTTTACAGTCTTATTGGTTAATGATTCACGTGGCTATAATTACAGGTAGTTATGCCTTCTTAGGTATTTCTGCAATACTTGGTCTAATGATTCTTACCATGAATCTTTTCTTAAAGGAATCAAATAAAAAAATCATGTTCGGGACAACAAAAGAGTTGACTTATTATTCAGAAATGATCATGATTATCGGTCTGTTTATGTTAACAGTTGGAACCTTTTTAGGCGGTGTTTGGGCAAATGAAAGTTGGGGACGTTATTGGGGTTGGGATGCAAAAGAAACATGGGCGCTTGCTTCGGTAATTATCTATGCTATTTTCCTGCATTTCAGATTTATTCCAGGTTTAAAAGGTCAAAATGCTTTTACGATCGCTTCATTATGGGGATACTCAAGTATCATTATGACATTTTTTGGTGTGAATTTCTACTTGAGCGGTCTGCATTCCTACGCGACAGGAGATCCAATTCCTCTCCCGCTTTGGGTGCCCATAACCGTCGCTATTTTACTAACCTTGACCATTCTGTCTACTATTAAATGGTTGAAGTTTAAGAAATCAGGAGAAACCAAAGAAGATACTCAGGAGAAAGTCTAGACGCTTCACTCCATTTTTAGTCCTCTACTGATAAAGAAACAGAAAGAAGAATAAAAAATTTGCAAAAACAGACAACCTTGGAAGAATTCGAGCGTTTACCTTGTGTATAATAAAATGTCTGAATTCATGAAGTTGATTGTTGCCTTATTATTCTTGACCTCCGTGGCTCAAGGTTTTTCTCAAGATTTTATCGATAAAACGGGTTCGCTTTGTGGTGAAAATTTAATCCTTAGCGTTGCTTTGCCGTCAGGAACAGAAGTCCTTTCGTGGGAAAAAGATGGTCTTGTTCTTGAAGGAGAGGTGGCTTCATCAGTAAACGGTGCATTATACGGTTCCGGTTTATATGAAGTGGTGCTCGTTGAAGGCGACGAGACAGAAAGATTGTCGTTGACCGTTGAGACAGAGGAAGAAATAAGCGTCGATTTCAATGCGACAAACTATCCTGCAGCAGCAGTCACTTTTTTTGCAGATCAATCATCTGCAGATGCTACTATTATAGCCTGGAATTGGAATTTTGGAAACGGGGAAACCGCTACTGTTCAGAATCCGCGCATTATGTTTTCAGAAGAGAAGGATTACAGTATTACATTGACTGTAACAACGAGCACTGGATGCTCTCAAACAATTACGAAAATTCACCATTGGTCTTTTAACTAATTGGTTAACTAACGCTTAAAATTTTACTAATGAAAAAACTACTCTACAGTTTACTTTTCATTTCGCCTATTGCTTTTGCACAACCAACATGTCCCTTGTATACTTCAGTTGGTGATGCTTCATCTCCTTATATTTTAACAAGTGATCCTGATTGTGCTATCTGTGATGGTGCAGGAGCTACTGGGCCATGGACAGGTGCGGGTTGTACAGGCACGATTGTCTCTACTGCAATAGCACCAACCTTGTCAATGACCTTGGCTTATACTGCTGTAAATACAGATGATTACGCAACAATTTCCATTGATGGTGGAGGTGTAATGACGCTGACTGGTGATGGAGTGGGTGTGGCAGGAGATGTTATTGGACCTTATTTATGTGGAGGTTCTTATGGAGATGTGTTTTTAACGGTTGAGTCAACTATGCCATTTACGACAGTAACACTTGTTAATACAGGATGTTCTTCTGGTTGGGTGATTGCCTGTCCCGGTGGAATCGCGAATGCGGGTGATGATGATTTATCTACTCTTGTTTGTACTGGAATAGTGGTGTTAGACGACCTGCTATCACCAGATGCTGAACCAGGTGGGGTTTGGACAGAAATAACTGGCAGTGGAGCGTTTGATCCGGGAACAACTGAGTTTGATGCAGGGTTGGCAGCACCAGGAGTGTATGAATTTGAGTATGAGGTAACAGGATGTGGTGGAACGGATATTGCTTATTTTACAATTACGGTTGGACTTGGTGGTTCAGCAGGTGATGACAAT
The DNA here is from genome assembly GCA_023263555.1 of Crocinitomix sp. Taxonomy (GTDB): domain Bacteria; phylum Bacteroidota; class Bacteroidia; order Flavobacteriales_D; family Crocinitomicaceae; genus Crocinitomix. The sequence continues at coordinate 3,996 of JALQVX010000212.1, read as the reverse complement.
GTGGCTGCAATTTGTAATGAAGCAGGCGAAACAATAGATTTAAATACATTGCTTATTGGTGCCGATCCAGGTGGAGTTTGGGCTGAAACGTCAGGTTCAGGTGCTTTTAACCCTGTTACTGGAGTCTTTACTGCTTCTGGATTACCTGGCGGAGCATATACATTTACGTATACGTTTCCTATTCCGCCGCCATGTATTGATGATGTCGCCAATTTTACGGTAACGGTGAATCCAATTCCTTCTGTGTCAATTGCAACTTTACCAGCTACTGGACTTATTTGCGTTGGTGAGACTATGACATTAACGGCTACAGGTGCAGGCGTTGGAGGTGCTTATGTCTGGGATCATCCAATTTCCAATGGTGTAGCATTTACGCCGCCAGTCGGAACAGATACCTACGAAGTTACGGCTACAGATGCAAATGGTTGTTCAAATACGGCAACAGTTGATTTCGAAGTTTTACCCGTTCCTAACGTTGTTTTTGAAGCGGATACTTTGTTTGGATGTAACCCTTTGAGTGTGCAATTCACAAACTTAACGTTACTTCCAGGGATTTCTTGTCTTTGGCAATTTGGGGATGGTTCTTCAGCGACAGATTGTGGCATAGTATCGCATACTTATTCTACTGTTGGTGAGTTTGATGTTTCACTACTTGTTAATTCAAGTGCAATCTGCAGTGGTACCGCATCTTATAATAATTACATTGCGATCAAGGAACAACCTGAAGCTAATTTCGATTATTTGCCAAACCCTATTGATATTGAAGATACCCGCGTAACGTTTGATAATCTTTCCGATTATGCAAATGACTATGAATGGAGTTTTGGTGATGGGACAGCAACCAGTAACGCGTTTGAGCCTTCACATGAATTTCCTGAGAGTCCGAATACGACTTTCCCTGTTAGACTTATTGCGAAAAATGATTTCGGATGCGCCGATACGATCCTAAAGCCGATCACTGTGGAAGACGTTATTATTTTTTATATACCAAACGTATTTACTCCGGATGGAGATGATTTCAATGAAATCTTCAAACCGATAATGTACTCCGGTATAGATGTATACAACTATCATATGACAATCTATAATAAATGGGGTGAGATCGTTTTTGAATCCTATAATTCAGCTAATGGTTGGAACGGAACGTATGGTGGTGGAGAAATCGTGCAAGACGGTGTTTATATTTGGCAAATTGAATTTGGAGATACTCGTTCGGATGAAATTCACAAATACGCCGGACACGTTACGATCCTTAAATAGCAGGGTGCAAACATTTATTGAATGATGTGCTTCACGTTTTAGTGCGAATATTCTGTTTAAATTAAAATTCATTTTGGTTGAAAAGCGTATCTTCGGTCCGTAAAATTGACCAATGAAATACTGCATTCTTCTTTTGATTCTGAATACTGCCTTTTTATGGTCACAGGACAATTCTACTATGAAAATTCCATTTGAACTTGGTGATACAATAATTGAGATTGTTGAACACTGGGGTAATGCGCGTGAACATATTATTTTCTTGAATGTGCACGAAGACGAAACGACGAGTATCCAAACGTTGGTTGCATTCTCGGAAAAAGATTCAATTGATTATTTTTACCTCCATCATCAAGAAACGCGCAGGGTCACTTTTAAATTAAAAGGCAAAAAATATTCGGTGGATCCAAATCGAATTTTCACGAAAAAAGGGCGAAAAAAATCGCTCAAGGAGGGCGGTAAATACAGTCGAAAAGCAAACCGAAAAGTAAAAGGATTAGCGCTACAAGTACTCGGGAGATTACCGAAAGGTTATACGGTCGTGGCTTTGCATAATAATACAGATGTTGAGTACTCAATAAAGAGTTATGCAACTGGAGGTGATGAAGCGCAGAATACAAAATCACTTTATATCAATGAGGAAATGGATCCGGATGATTTTGTGTATACGACTGATGAATACTACTTTGAGGCCTTAAAAGCAAAACAAATTAATGTCATCTTACAAGACAATGTCGCTTTTGTTAACGACGGCTCATTGTCTGTATATTGTGGTAAAAAAAATATCCCCTATTTAAATATCGAAACGCAAAAAGGTCATTTTAATGCCCAGATGGATTTGATGGAACTCGTTGTTCAACTCATTCGATCTCGCCAACAATAAATTGATTAAGTGGTGTCTAACGTAGAAAAGAATACTACAAGCAAAGGTTCGTTTATCTTTGTTTTTTATACGGTCATGATTGATTTTATTAGCCGCTTGTTTAGTTGCGCTCTTCCCTGTTCGAATGCTTATACGGAATAAATGAGAACATTAATCACAATGAAAAATATGAAAATCGCAGGAATAAGTTTCTTGGTAGTGATCTTCTATAGTTGCAGCCATTCATCCCATTCAGATGAAGTTTTACATGATACAGGGCTTGAATTGACGTCCTCTATATTTACCAGTGATGAGGATATGCTGTCCTTCTTCGAAGAGGATCGGAGTGACGAACAAGTTTGTCTACAGGGAACCGTAAACAAAATACTCGCAGATGATAATGATGGTGCTCGTCATCAACGTTTCATCATTCAATTGGGTTCAGGACAAACGATTTTAATTGCACACAATATTGATTTAGCTGAACGTATAGACGGGCTAAGAGAAGGGGATCGGATAGAGGTCTATGGTGAATATGAATGGAATGATAGGGGGGGTGTAGTTCATTGGACACATCACGATCCTCAAAATAAGCATGTTGGGGGTTGGATCAAACATAACGGTAGTCTATTTCAGTAACCTTTTTACTCATTTTCAGTTCTAGGAAATTGAGTATTTGTACGTATTTAAGTAAAGGGAATTACCCTTATTTCTTGAACTTTTTGGCAAATTCAGCTTCAGAATAATATTGCCCTTCGTATTCGATTACAACCTTTAAATCAGCTAAGCCATACGCAGTAAACTCTTTCATAGCCTCAGTGCGCTCCGCTTCTGAACTGTATTCCTGAGAGTAATAAGTAGTTGAACCATCCCGTCCTTTAACCGGTTTGATTCGTCTGATATTGTAAAGAATATCTACGGTTTCAATTGGAATTTCATTTTCAAAATAGGCGAGCTGAATGCGGTATTTAACTTTGCTCGGGTCATAGCCTAAATCATTCGTATCGTCGATTGCGACAGTTGAACTTGTATCGCGATCTTCAACAAAAGTTTCAATTTCATTGGTTTCAGAATAGTTTGGAGGCAAATCGGTCTGGTCGACACCCGCTTCAACTAATGTTACGCGTTTCTGCTGGTCGTATGCAACAATGAAGGTGCTTTTATAACCTTTTTTTTCAAGTTCTTTTTGAAAAGCAACGGCTTCTTCATATGTTTTGAATGAGCCCGAATAGTATCGATTTATATTGTCTTTTTGTGAAGCTCCATATACAACGTCCAAACCAGGATATACTTCGTCTGTATCAATCTTGTTTTTAAAGGCACCTAATTGCACACGATAAACTTGCTCAGATTCTGTATAATCTGGACTTTCACGTCCCTCTTCGATATTGATACGCTCCACTTTTTCAACTACTTTTTCATCTACTGAAAATATCGTTTCTTTGTTTCCACTACTTCTACCAATTTCAGCCACTTCGACACCATTGTTTTCTAAACCAGATTTTGCCGCTACGGCTTCTTCAATGGATGCAAATTGTCCTAGTGTATAGTAAACTGTATCTCCTCTGACGATTGAGCTATAATCGTTGTAGCCTAAAAATTTATGCAAGTCATTTACCGTTATGTCTTTACGTTCTTTACCTACGATAATCACATAGGTCAACCCCGATTTTGTTTTTTCCGCACGGGTAGAACTGGTTCCTTTCTCTCTGTTCAAAATGACTTCTGTTCTTATCTCTGCAAATTCATGTTCGTAGCCTGTTGAATCATTATAGAGGCGCGCATGTCGAATAAAATCGTCCTCCGTTAACGTTACGCCAAATTCGTCCACGTAATTCCCGAAAGCTGTGCCTGGTTCATCATCATAATAATCTGGA
>JALQVX010000059.1 GCA_023263555.1 Crocinitomix sp. | reverse complement strand
GATTCATAAAAATTCCCACCACATTGCGATAGCGGTCTCCAATATTTTGATGCGCCCCGTAAACATTGTGCGGACGGAAGATTGTATATTCTAATCCAAATAAATCATGTGCTGCTTTTAGATCCATTTCTACCGCATATTTTGCAATGCCATAGGGATCCTCCGGATTCGGTTTTTGCTCTTCTTTAAAGGGTAAATTATTTGTGCCGTAAACAGCTATCGAAGAGGTGAAAACAAATCGTTTTACGTTGAAATTGACGGCTGCATTGATCAAATTAATACTTCCAATTAGGTTATTTTGATAGTTAAACTTGCGTATGAAATGACTCAATCCTTCTGCCGCATATGCCGCCAGATGAAAAACATAATCAAATCGATATTCCTCAAAAAGTCCGTTTACTAAAAATTCGTCGGTGATACTTCCTTTACAAAATTCGGCATCTGCGTGAATGTTCTCAATAAAGCCTCCTGAAAGATCATCCAAAACCACCACTTTATGATTCATGTTAATGAGGTGTTGAACGACGTGAGAACCTATAAATCCTGCTCCCCCGGTGACTAATGATGTCTTTTGTTGCATGGGGTAAATTTAGTGATTTTGCCCCACTATCCCATTTAGATCACCTTTTAACCTCACTTAGATGTCCGAAACTCCATTTATTGACAAATTAGATTGGTTAATCATTTGAATATTTAGCCCAAACCATCTTCAAATAAAATCTTCGTAATTATTCTTTTTTTCTCGTCAAAAAAAGAACCAAAAAACGACTCCTGGCAGGGCCTAAAGTTCAGCACGCCCGCATTTCAGTCTTGCATCACCAAAAATAAAAACCAAGTTCGGCCGGGTGATTTTCGCTCATTCCGCTCAACTTCCCGGTCTCTCTAGGTCTTCATTCTCGTTGATACGGCGTCTGAAATGAATGGCTATCAACCTCTTCCTTTGATTATCACTATTATAGATTTAAAGTTTAAAAAACGAGATTTTCACAAACAAGAATCAACTTCTCCTCAATCCACAAAAAACCTCAGCTCAAAAGCACGCCAAACTTCCCTTCCAGCCTCTTTTATCTTTAGCTTACCTTGATAAGTGACCAACCCTTTTTCGTTGGGTAAGTTGAATTGAACTAGTGTTTTATCAAAAACTTGGTTGGCCATTTCTACTTCATACGCTTCGCGAAAATCTTCGTAATAACCTACAGTAATAAAGGCTTTTTCATCTTGAAACCAAATTTTATGAGGTGTGTTTACACCGAATTCAATCAAACTAAAAGAAAAATCTCGCATCCATAATTTATCATTAAAATATTCCAAGGTCCGTGTGATGATTTCAGACAGGTAGAGTTTTCGTAATTCAAAAGACAAATCGAGCAGGGCTACTTTTTCGAATAAGTATTCGTAAAGTTCCAAATCATCTTGATCTTCTGGGTTAATTCCTGCGGTAGTGTATGGATCAAATTGAATGGCGTAAGTTCCTCTTGGTTCTTCATAATTGAAACGCAAGGTCAATAATTCCTGCTTTAAATTGTCGAAGGCGTCACCATCATTTAGGTCGTGAGGAACGACATTTAGCAATTGATTTAAGCGATCAATGCATTCAAAGGTTTGTACAATTTTAAGTTGATCGGATCCGTATTTAGTTTCTAATTGCTCCAAATTAGGATTGATTTCTTCGCTTAAAACACGCTCTTTCTCGGATTGAAACTCTGTCAAGATAAAGGATTGCAAATTTTCTTCAGGTGATGAAGAATCGTCCGTACAACTCGGCATGAATAGCAACATTCCGAGTGCTACCAAAACCGATATTTTGTACA
>JALQVX010000025.1 GCA_023263555.1 Crocinitomix sp. | reverse complement strand
TTAATGAATCAGGATTTCTAGAAATTGCAATTAATAAGGGGGTAACTGGGAATGGTGGAGGTGCAAGTTCTCTCCTTGGGTTGAATGTGGGTGATACGATTCGTATGGAATTCCATCCAAAAGGCTCCAAAGAAAGTATTCACGCTCTTTTTCCTGAATAATCAATAAACTATGGCATTACAACGTATTGTTAAAATGACGTTCAAACCCGAACATTGTCTTGAATTTGAAACCTATTTTGGTCAAATCAAGGAACGGGTTGCGAATCAGCCAGGATGTTATGGGGTTAAATTATTGAAAGACATCAATACCGCATCTGGAATCTATTTTACCTATAGCACATGGATCAATGAGGATGCATTGAATGCATACAGAGATACCGCTTTATTTGCAGCTGTTTGGCCGACAGTTAAAGTTTGGTTTGGCGGAAAGCCCGAAGCATGGAGTACGCAGATTGCGGTGGATATTAAAGCGGAGGATTTGAAATGAGATTGATTTTATTAAGTCTATTCTTTTTTCCCTTATTCGCGCAAGGACAAGAAGATGAAATTACACCAGATGATGTGCGTAAAATGGAGTTCTCCGGCGTGTTTAAAAGTTCGATTAGTGTGGAACTTGGAGGGAAGTCAGGATTCATAGGTGTTTCGTATGATCGTTTACTTTCTTCACATTCACGAATCGGTGTGGGTGCAGGTTACTCAGGTGTTGGTTTAGATTTTAAATATTACCCCCGTCAAGTTCAACGCGACAAATGGTTGTTAAATATTGGTCTGAGGGCAAATATGATGAATGTTCGAAGTAACTTTGTTTTCTGTTCTTTACCCATTGGGTTTAGTTTTTTTGGATTGTCACGACTCAATTTTGACTTCGATTTAGGACCCATGTATAAATTACCAATCACGACCGATTTTAAAACAAGCCAATTCAGTGAAAATTGGAATTATGTTTGGTTCTCAGCCAAAGTTGGCTACCGCTTTTCTTATTACGCCATGAAACGAGCGCGACGTTTAAATCAGGCCGCTGAATCAAATTAGCTATCCGTCTTTCAACCCTCCGTTAAAAGACTCAATTTCCTAGATTTAGGCAAGTTCGGAATTAATCAGTTTTTGTAAGAGGTTTCCATACCCTTTATCATCCACGTTTCTGTGGTTATATTTAAAACACAATTCATCAAGATAGAGTTGCAGATGTCCTTCACAAATAGAATGGTATTGCCCCATTATTGCTCTTTTAAACTGACTAAAAAATCCTTCTATTGTGTTTTTATGATAGATCCCTCTTCGGAAAATCCGTCCACCTCTGCTCATTACTTCATGTCGTTTAAAGTGCTCTTTTATAGGAAAATAAATGTATGATGCATCAGACACTAAAATACTAGATTGTGTAATACGAGATTTAATTAGTGGCACTATCTCTTCTCGGCATGCTTTATTTATGACATTTGCAATAACTCTTCCTTGCCTTTGAACCATTGCAAAAACGGGCTGTAAATGTTCTTGCCCTCTTGCTTTTTCAGGTTGATTTTTCTTTCTAGGAAATTGACCATTGAT
>JALQVX010000190.1 GCA_023263555.1 Crocinitomix sp. | reverse complement strand
TATTTAAATTCCAAAAGGCACCTTTATCTTCTTTAGAAAATTGCCCCATGCAGAGGTAATGTGTTTTATTGCATTGCGCATAAGCTTGGATATAAATAGCGCTCAACAGCACAATACCGGCAAATAATACTTTTTTCATAGTTGTCTAGTTTGTGTATTTGTCTCTTAATTCTTGCGCTTTCGCTTTGATTGCAGAAAAAGCGTCAGCGTTCATTAAATAGTTTCCTCCTCCAGAAAGCATCAATGTACCTTCATTATTTTTTACAGAAGTAGACGATTCTTCAAAGGTCATTTGAGACTCGAAAATATCAGCAAGGCCAGATAGGTCTTCTATAACCTCACTTACAGCGGTATCATCACTGTATTCAAAAATAAAGTCTAATAGATTTTCAAGAACAATTTTTTGATCGCCAATTTTTTTCACAATTGGATCATTATCATTGTATTCATTGACAAGATTCGAAATGATATAAAGACTTTCAACAAATCCTCCGGCCATGATTAAGGAAAGTTCAGTTCCTTTCTCGTTTTCTTCTAAATACAGATAACTGTCATAATATGAATCGTTAGAAATGGAGAACAATGAATCTGAATCACCTTCATTATTTTCTATTCGGTCCATAATATCCTCGTCAAAAGCACTAGAAATTCCGAGCTCTTCGCCTAATTCTTCAATTTTCTTAAAGTATTTAAGGAAATCAACCCCAATACCAAAACAGCTGAGATAAGCAATGTCGGCAGAGTAAATACCAAAATTGAGTGATTTCGCTTTTGTATCAACGTATTTATCAGAATTTTCGAGCGGATTAACCAAATTCAATTGTTGCTCACCACCTTGCAGTTTGATGATTTCAAAAAGTTCATTTGGGGTTGGAACAGAATATTCTACAATATGTTCCATTGTATCCACGTTAACAGCATTGGTGTCAACGATTTCAACATTTTGTACTTCACTGTCCTCAGAAGAACCTGAACAGGCTGAAATTGAAGCTACTGTAACTGCACTCAGTAGACCGATCACTAATTTATTTTTTTTCATTCATTAAATGATTAGAAGCGTTGGGTCAAATATAGTATTTTTTTAGAACACAAGTAAGTGATACACTATCTTTGACTTAATACGCATTAAATTTTGAAATGTTCTACGAGAATATAAACTATTTTGTTTCAAAAATAGGGTCAACTTAGTCGTTGATTAGATTTGTAAGTTCAATTAGCTCTAGTTTTCTTGCGTAGCTTACAGGAACTAAAGGCAGTCTTAAATGCGCTTCAATAATTTCTAAATGTTCCAGCACAGCTTTAATACCTCCTGGATTTCCTTCTGCAAATAAGTGTGAAATAATTGGCAACACTCTAAAATGTTCGGCACGCGCAACAGTCATATTGTCCTGCATAGCTGCTGCTACCATTGTTTTAAATTGATGGGGGAATGCGTTGCCAATAACCGAAATTACGCCGTCACCGCCGCAAGCAAGAATCGGAAGGGTAATCGCATCATCTCCAGAAATCACGAGGAAATCACTCGGTGAATTTTGGATCAGGTGCATGATTTGCTCCATATTTCCTGACGCTTCTTTAATTGCTACGATATTTTGAAAATCAGATGCAAGTCTTAAAGTCGTCTCTGGTAAAATATTCGAGGCTGTTCGACCTGGAACATTGTAAACGATTATAGGCAAAGGCGAATGCTCGGACAACATTTTGTAATGTTGATAAATTCCTTCTTGAGTCGGTTTGTTATAATAAGGTGAAGCAGATAAGATAGCATCAACTCCTTTTAGATCATATGATTTAAAGTCATTAACAAGCGCCAATGTATTGTTTCCTCCAATTCCAAATACGATTGGCAGTCGTCCTTGGTTAACCTCGATAACGGTATCTAAAGTTACTTGTTTTTCTTCCTTTGTTAGCACGGGAGATTCACCGGTCGTTCCTTGAACAACCAAATAGTCCACACCGCCATCAATTAAGAAAGTTGTGAGACGTTTTAGCGCAGCTAAATCTAGATTTCCTTGGGCATCAAAAGGTGTTACCATGGCTACACCTAATCCTTTTAATTTATTAATTTCCATGTTGCGTCAACAGTGTTAAATGATTGATAAGTTCTGCAATATTTTGGTTGTCGATCAGTTGCTGCTCTATCTGTAAGTCATAGCGTTCAGCTTTAGTAGATGCGTTACCACCAATAAAAAAACCAGCTTGAATTCTGCTAAATATTGAATCGTTCATTTTGCTTGTTTTCGACAAATCTACAACTAAATCGTATGCTCTTGAAAGGACTTCCGTCAATTTATCATTTTTCGGTTTCCCCGTTAAATTAAAATCGCTTTTATGATACGATTGATAGGGGGCGTGATCATTAATTGCTTTTGTTAAACGCGGGACAAGAATCGTTAATCTAGCCGCAGGAAAAAAAGTAGTCATTGATGTTACAAGTGATTCTCGTTCGAGATCAGCAAGCACAAGAATTTCACGATAATCACCCTGTTTTCTTATCATGGGTTTTCGAGACAGACGCTTGTTTTTTATTTTTTTTAACATTTCCTCAATTTAAATCATGTCCAAAAATTCATCTTCTGAGATCAGTTGAACGCCAAGTGATGTTGCTTTGGCTAATTTGGCTGGTCCCATATTTTCTCCCGCAATTAAAAAATCAGTCTTTGCGGAAATTGAACCCACATTTTTTCCGCCATTTTTCTCAATTAGTTTTTTTAATTCGTCACGACTGACTTTTTGAAAAACACCGCTAATGACGAATGTTTTGCCTTCTAATATTGCACTCGCATCTTCTTCTTCAATCATTTCAAATTGCAATCCATATGTCTTCAGTCGATCGATTAATTCTAGGCTGTCACTCGACGAAAAAAATGTGCGAATACTTTGTGCTATTTTTTCACCTATTTCATCAACAGCGACTAATTCTTCGAAACTTGCAGCGATAATTGCATCAATGGTCTTAAAATGGCGAGCTAGTTTTTTTGCAACTGTTTCACCAACAAATCGAATTCCCAAAGCAAACATGACGCGCTCGAAAGGCGTTTCTTTTGATTTATTGATGCTCTGGATGGCGTTATTTGCAGATTTGTCTGCCATGCGATCCAATTCTACAATATCATGAAAGGTGAGTGTATACAAATCAGCATAATTGGTAATTAAGTCTTGTTTGAATAAAAGGTCAATTGTTTCAGGTCCAAGTCCGTCAATATCCATTGCTTTTCTGCTAATGAAATGTTCGATTCGACCTTTTATTTGCGGAGCGCATCCTTCAAAATTTGGACAATAATGCTGGGCTTCACCTTCTTTTCGTATTAACTCACTATTACATTCAGGACAGTTATCAATAAATTCAATTCGTTCGGCATTCGCATCCCTGAGCGCTGGATTTACTGCTATTATTTTAGGAATTATTTCTCCACCTTTTTCAACATACACGCTGTCATGGGTATGTAAATCTAGTTTTGCAATCTGATCAGCGTTGTGAAGAGATGCTCTTTTAACTGTCGTTCCTGCTAATAGTACAGGTTCTAAATTTGCAACAGGCGTAATCGCACCTGTTCGACCTACTTGATAGGTTACCTCATTTAACCGCGTTTCAACCCGTTCTGCTTTAAATTTATAAGCAATAGCCCAGCGTGGACTTTTGGCAGTGAATCCTAAATTTTCTTGTTCCTGATAACGGTCTACCTTAATGACTATACCATCAATTTCAAAGGGAAGTTGACTGCGTTCTTTGTCCCAATATGAAATAAAGGCCATGATTTCATCAATGTTCTTACATTTAGCAATCATCTTTTTAGATGAGGCTGGAATTTGAAAACCCCATTCTCCTGCTTTCTCGACGGCTTCGGAATGGCTCTCTGCGCTCAGTCTTTCACCATAAACACCATAAAGATAGCAATCCAATCCTCGTTCGGCAACAACGGCAGAATTTAGTGATTTAAGTGTTCCGGAAGCGGTATTTCGGGGATTTGCATAAAGATCCTCTCCTAATTCAGCTTTTTGCTCATTTAATTTGAGGAAATTGGCAATTGGGAAGAAGATTTCGCCTCTTATTTCAAATTTTGGCGGATAATCTCCTCTCAATTTTAACGGAACCGTTTTAATGGTTCTTACGTTGGTCGTAACATCTTCACCTTTAGAGCCATCACCTCTTGTTACCGCTTGCACCAATTCTCCGTTTTCATATCGTATTCCAATTGCAACACCGTCATATTTTAGTTCACAAATATAAGTAGGGGCCTTATCTGAAAGTTTAAATATTCTATTTTCCCAATCAACTATCTCCTCTTCTGAATACGTATTGGAAAGTGATAACATGGGGTATTCGTGCACCACCGTTTGAAACTTTTTTGTAATATCACCTCCAACGCGTTTAGTTGGACTGTTTTCTAATGCAAATTCAGGGTGTGCTTTCTCTAATTGTTCAAGTTCTTTTAGCAATTGGTCAAA
>JALQVX010000137.1 GCA_023263555.1 Crocinitomix sp. | reverse complement strand
ACCGCGGAAGACAACTTATATTCAAGAAGATCAAGAAGCGATTTTAGACACTTATTCCCAGTTGACGAATGAAGCCAGTAAATACAAAGCTTTTTTAGCGATTACCGAACCAAATTTAACGGACGATCAAGCAGAAAAAGAGCAATTTATTGTTGAAAATGAAGTCAATGTGCGGGAATGGAAGACAAATGCTTCGATCCTGCGCTATAAACATATTAAAACTTATTTTGACTCAGTTCAGACCATTGATAAAACAAAAGCAACTGACCTGACTTCCAAACTTGATCGGATCTTATTGCATCCCATTTTTGGAATGGTCATTTTTATCAGCATACTTTTTAGCATCTTCCAATCTATTTTCTGGTTGGCAAGTTATCCAATGGATTGGATTGATGCTGGTTTTGCAAGTCTCACCGAATTAATTGGAAACATGTTGCCAAGCGGGTATTTCTCTCAATTGGTTACCGAAGGACTTATTCCGGGTATTGGCGGGGTCGCCATCTTTATTCCTCAAATCGCCATTCTCTTTTTACTGTTTTCATTGCTTGAGGAAAGTGGCTACATGTCACGCATTGTTTATTTGACGGATCGTTTAATGCAGAAATTCGGAATGAGTGGCAAAAGTATTGTACCTATGATTTCTGGCTTGGCTTGTGCTGTTCCCGCAATTATGGCCGCGCGAACAATTGAGAATAGTCGCGAGCGTTTGATTACGATACTCGTTACGCCTTTATTAACCTGCTCAGCTCGCATTCCTGTGTATGTTGTTGTTATAGCACTTGTCGTTCCTGATGATGCAAAAGTGTGGATTTTTAATGGGCAAGGTGTAGCGCTGATGGCCTTGTATCTCTTGGGGGTCCTAATGACGTTCATTGTCGCTTTCGTCTTGAAAACGATCATGAAACCAACCTACAAAAGTTATCTTTTGATGGAGATGCCCGAATATCTTTTACCGAGTATTAAAAACGTTTTGATCAATGTGTGGTCAAATGTAAGTTCTTTTATATGGAATGCAGGTAAAATTATTATCGCAACAGCAATCATTTTATTCGTTCTCGCCACCAATGGAGGTGATGATTTTAAATCAGCAGAAACTTATGTTGAATCAAATTATCCGTCAGCGAGCGAGACGGAAAAGGATGTCCTGGTTTCATCCTACAAAATTGAAAACTCCTATTTAGGAGGTCTCGGAAAATCGATTGAACCTGCTATCGAACCGTTGGGATATGATTGGAAAATTGGTATCGCCTTAATTTCTTCTTTAGCCGCCCGCGAAGTTTTTGTGGGCACCATGTCGATCATTTATTCGATTGATTCAGAAGAAGAACTCACGATACGAAATCGCCTTAAAAAAGAAGTGAATCCCAGCACAGGATTACCTGTCTTCGGATTTGCAACGAGTATTTCGCTCTTGTTATTTTATGCCTTTTCACTGCAATGTATGAGCACAGTGGCTGTGACGTATAAGGAGACAAAATCCATAAAATGGACGTCCATTCAGTTTACATATATGACCTTGTTGGCGTATTTTTCAGCCTTAATCGCTTATCAAATTCTCTCCTGATGCAGCTGCAAGAAATAATCGTTTTTTCACTCTTTGGACTGGCAATTCTTTATTTTGCTTACCGTTTTTATGTCAAAAATCTAAAGAAAAAAGCAGCAAATGAGAAAGGTTGCGCTGAAGGGAATTGTGGATGTTCTTAGTGCTTATTGGTGATTAGAAGTTAGTGATTTCCCAAGTCCTTAGCCATTAGAAATTAGTCAATAGTTTTTTTTAGGCAGAAGGCAAAAGTAGAAAGTATTGAGTATATAGTATTAAGTACTTTAAATACCCATTGAGCATTAAAAAAAATCTGATAAAATCTGTGGTATCTGTGGTGTTTTTTTGAGTCATTAGCGAAAAAAGTCTTCCGTCTTCCGTCTTCCGTCTTCCGTCTAATGTCTTTGATCTAATGTCTTTGATCTTTAATCTTTTATCTAATGTCTTTAATCTTTTATCTAATCAACCCGAATGGCAACAGATCGTTTTTCCCAGTCCTCTTTCGTTTGGTCGGGATAGGCTTCTCCTTTCGCTTCACTATTCAATTGACTAGCAGAAAATCCATTTGCGATTAAGTAGTTTTTTACAGCGTTAAGGCGTCTTTTTGAGAGCGCTAAATTATAAGCATCACTTCCTGTGGGATCCGTAAAACCCTGCAAATAAACAGTGGTAATTGTTTTCTTTTTATTGAGCATGATTAATTGTGCCAAGGTTTCTTTTGCTTTTTCAGTCAATTCTGCCGAATCAAAATCAAAATAAACAGGTTGAATACTTGGTGAATGCGTTATTGCTTCATTATTTTTTTCTTGAACAACTGGGGGAACGTCTTTCACAATTGGTACATTTTTTTCCTCAATCATGGCCGGTTTCGCCTCTTCCACACTACAAGGACTAAAATTATCAAGCGCAAAACCAAATTCTAGGCGTTTGTCATTGCGCGGATCAACTTGTTGGATGGGTCGAATCTCAATGAGCGTAAAAGTTACTTCCGATTCAATTTTAAACGGCAAAACGCCACCATTATCGCCTAAAGTTCCTGATCCTAAGGTGCGACCAGTCGCGCGAATTTCCAAAGGTGATTTGTTAATTGGATTCGCAGGATAATCAGTCTTGGTTTTATAATAATAAATATCATAGGCCTCAATCGTATTCGCATGTCCATCAACATCCAATAAATCAGCGCTGCAGCTATTTGTACCGCCCTCATAAACAATGAAAATGGAAGGTAAACTTGCTCCTTTTAAAACTGTAGAAATAAAATAACAGCCTACGCGATCACGATTCGTTAAACGAGGATCATTGACGTAAGGCAACGTGTTGACTTGATTATTCCATCCTTTTGGAATATTTTTCCCTTCACAATCAGTATCAAATTCAGGACCGTAAAAACCGCCGTCTTTTGCCACGTATCCCACTTTTTGAAGTGATAAATGGCTTGTTTTTTTCAAGTTGTTTCCATAAAATATTTCAATCGCACAAGAAGAGTTTGGCGCTGTCAATTTTGCAACCGGGTCGCCAGGAATAATTCCGTCTAAATTTTCAAAGTCAACCAATTGCCCGTGAACAACTGAAATTGAAAGGAGGAATAAAAGCGAGATTATGTATTTCATTTTCATCATTAATCAATGTATTCGTTGAGTTCATCCAAGGTAGGTGGAGGCCCATCTTCTGCTTTTTTAATGTCGGTTGCCAAGGTGCCGCAACTAGTTGGATAATTGTTGATTTCCCAATCTTGTCCATTTTTATTGCTCACCACTTTTTCTAATTTATCATCCGATAGATCCGAAAGTTGAGCACCATCAATTACCTTTTGTAAGTTTTTGAATAGTTTTCCAGAATCCGTATTCTCTGAAATGAAATAATAAAAAAGTTTACCCGCATCCACCATATAAGTAGAGGGTGTGAAGATATTAACCGTGTCGTTCGTTTCTTGACTTACTCCAATCATATGAACATAATAGTCAATATTGATGCCGTCATCTGGAGCGCCAGAAGAATAAATGATTTTCACATATTCTTCGTCGTGCAATGCGTTTTCGTCAAAAACAAATTCGTCTACCGAACGGAACGAATACTCCGAACAAGATGTTACTAACGCGGCAAGAAAGAGGCTAATTATTATTCGTTTCATTTTTTTTGGGTTTATGATCATATTACGCCGGTCGAACAAAGAGCCAGAGAATACCAATTCCAAGTGCTAAACTAATCAGAATATTGAAAATGCCCAACGCAAAGAATCCAGTTTGAAAAAGGCGCAACGTATCAACACTGTATGTCGAAAAAGTGGAGAATCCACCACAAAACCCAATGATGATTAAATACTTAATCCACTCTTGCTGCATCATTTTATCCTTGAGAAAAAACAGGGTAAGGCCAAGAATTAAACACGCCAATGTATTCGCAATTAAGGTTCCTATTGGGAATTTTAATTCACTAAATGCTTGAAGAGCAAATTTGCCAACGGCATATCTCGAAACGCTTCCAAAACCTCCTCCAATAAAGATTAAACTTATAATTGCGAAACTATTCATGGGCAAGATTTACATTTTTAAGCGGTTTAAATTTAAGACTTAACCAATAAACAAATCCGCCAATTAAGACACCCAATAATCCGCCACATACAAGATCTGATGGGTAATGAACACCTAAATAGATACGGGTATAGGATACAACAAAGGTCCAAAGGAAAATAAAATACCACCAATTCGTATAGCGTCTGAAATACAAAAACACAAAAAGCGACATGGCCATTGCATTCGTTGCGTGAGAAGATACGAAACCGTATACACCACCCCGATACTCATTCCCATTGGGATCAATTACCGTATGCACCAAACTTCCAATCTCTTCATTATGTGTTGGGCGGTACCGCTGAAAAACTTCTTTGAAAAATTCCACTGAAATACGATCTGCCATTAAGATACAAAGTCCAATTCCACCTAATAAAACAAGTGTAAATCGTATTCCTCCTTTTCTATATGCATAGTACGCAGCAAATGCAAAAACGGGAATCATGAACAAAACCGAGCTTAAATGCCACATGATCGGATCCAACCAATCGGCATGCAAGCCATTGAGGCTTAAAAATAAATCACGGTCAAATTGCTCTAATCGTTCAAACATGGTTACGAAAGTAGTGAAAAATATTAGGGAATGGCAAAAGGTTGAGTGATTAGTGATTGGTGACTGGTCATTAGTTTTTTTAGGCAAGAGGCAGAAGTAGAAAGTATAAAGTACCCTAAAT
>JALQVX010000065.1 GCA_023263555.1 Crocinitomix sp. | reverse complement strand
ATTTAATATTCCTGAAATCGAAAAATCAACGACTCTAATGAATTCAAGCTGGCCACTTGATACAATGCCTTTTTCCGTCAAAATATAGGTTTTAACACTACGATCACCGACTTTAAAACCTCCGTAATCCAATCGCATTTTTTGATCAATAACGATTCGCACGGGTGAATTCCCGTCAAATGCCCGACAAGTCAGTGACGGATTATCTGTCGCAATCGTATTTTTTCCGACCAAAATCGCTGCTTCTTCATGGCGCCATTTATGGACTAAAACTTGTGTTTCTGGTTGTGTGATCCATACAATTCCTTTCTTCCCGTTACTGCGATCTATGTCTATAAAACCGTCCAATGATTGGGCCCATTTTAAGATGACATAAGGACGTTTTTTTGTGTGGAACGTAAAGAACCTTCTATTTAAATCGAGACTTTCTGCTTCAGCGACTCCCACAATTACTTCGATTCCTGCATGGCGCATGCGCTCGATTCCTTTTCCGGCTACTTCTGAATAGGAATCTATACATCCAATCACTACACGTGGAATTTCAGAGGTAACAATGAGATCTGCACAAGGAGGTGTTTTGCCAAAATGTGCACACGGTTCTAGGTTCACATAAATCGTCGATTTTTTGAGTAATGATTTATCTTTTACCGAACGAATAGCATTGACTTCGGCGTGCGCCTGTCCGTATTGCTCATGATAACCTTCTCCAATGATTTTGCCATCACAAACTACCACAGATCCAACGAGTGGATTTGGTGCTACATTTCCCGCTCCTAATTGCGCCAAAAAAAGGCACCTTTCCATAAATTTCTGATGTTCTGCCATACGATTGAGTAAAGATAGTAATTGGTCTTAATTTATATTGCGAGGATGATAGGAAGTAATCGCTTCTTTTAATAAATCGTCACTTAAATGGGTGTAAATTTCTGTTGTGCTGATGGACTCGTGGCCTAACATTTCTTGTATTGCTCTTAAATTTGCTCCGTTTTCAACCATATGCGTCGCAAATGAATGGCGAAAAGTATGCGGACTGATCGTTTTTCGAAGTCCAATAGCATCTGATAATTGTCGGATAATCGTAAAAATCATCACGCGGGTCAGTTGTGCCCCTCGACGGTTCAGAAAGAGAATGTCTTCGTGTCCAGCTTTTATATCCATGTGATTTCGGATGTGATTCATATACAATTTTACTTCCTTTTCAACCGAGTCGCTCACTGGCACTAATCGCTCTTTATTCCCTTTCCCAATCACCCGAATATATCCTTCTTCAAAATAAAGGTTGGTGATTTTCAAATGTGTCAATTCACTTACACGGAGCCCACAACTATAAAGCGTCTCAATGATCGCTCTATTTCTATGTCCTTCAGGTTTAGACAAATCAATGGCTCCAATTAATGCATCTATTTCTTCTTTGTCCAAGACTTCGGGTAGTTTCTTTCCAATCTTTGGTAATTCGAGTAGTTCTGTTGGATCGGTTTCAATCTCATCCTCTAAAATGAGGTAGAAGAAGAAGTTACGAAGTCCCGAAATGATGCGTGCCTGCGATCGTGCAGCAATTCCCATTTCACTAATCCACCGCATCATGTCCTGTAAATCATTTAACGTGATTTCTTGAGGTGACTTTTTTAGCGTGTAAGCTGTTAAAAAATCCATCAATTTATCAAAATCCCTCAAGTAAGCGAGAATGCTATTTTCAGATAAAGATTTTTCAATTTTTAAATAACTTTGATAATCCTTTCTATATTTAAGCCATGATGCGTTCAAAACAAATTCTTGTATTAAATGGTCCGAATCTAAATTTACTCGGAAAACGCGAGCCTGAAACCTATGGTGCGAAAAGTTTTGAAGATTATTTTGTGGAACTTCAAACTACGTTTCCAAGCCTTGATTTATCCTATCAACAATCAAATTTGGAAGGTGAATTAATTAACGCCATCCAAAGTGCTCAATGGGATGGAATTGTAATCAATGCGGGTGGATATACACATACATCTGTCGCTATTCGAGATGCGATTGCAGCTGTGACAACTCCTGTCGTAGAAGTGCACATCTCAAATGTTACCCAACGGGAGGTGTTTAGACATGAATCAATGCTATCGCCTGTTTGCGTGGGATGTATTTTTGGTTTTGGTCTTAAATCCTACGAATTAGCGCTCAACTATTTTAACTAGTCTTGGGTGAATTCAGATAGAAAACGCGTGATAATCATTTCTATGATGCGCTTATCAATGGCTTTTTTGTGTAAGAGATAGGTTTCAAATTCAGATTGATGAAACATCCCAATTGTCAGACCAAGTAGGGTGGCTTTTAACTTTGTGTTTTTTTGAAGAAATTCACTAATTAAGGCTCTTTTTTCAGCATTTGAACGTTGCTTTCCATTTAAACTTTCGAGGGGTAAATTTTGTTCGTTCTTGATAAAATCCACAATTAGTTGATGCTGGAATTTTAAGACGGGTCGCAGAGTTTCGTGCATGAATTGTTCTTCCTCATTTTTTACACCGATCAGTTCAATTATGATTTCTGGTCGAATCCCATGTAATGCTTCGTCTCGATTCATCTTTTTTATCAAAGATAAGAATTTACAAAAGATTTTGAATTGAAAAGCCTGTGATCTTTCAGGTACTGATAGATCCTTAGAAAGTTCAAGTAGATTAGGATTCTCTAAATAGCTTCTTATCAGCAACAAAGGTCCCGAGTGGCACAACTGAAGCAAATAAGGCCCAAAAACATTTGTTGAGAGACCATTTCATTTGGTAAGTAACCAAAAAGACAAAGAAGATATAGAGCATGAACAATACCCCATGCGTGACACCCATACTATAATTAAATTCGGGCATTTTCCAGATGTATTTGAGGGGCATTGCTATTCCGATTAATATAAGGAAAGACACTCCTTCTATAAATCCGATAATTCGGAGTAATCCTAAATTGGTTTTTACCATTTGTACATATTGAATTACTTAAAATTAGAATTAAATCAATAGAAAAGATTGAAAAGGTAAAAAAAAATCATTTATTTCTCTTCTATATTTGAACGCATTTTGTCCAATAAGTTATTCATAGTAACGACTTCTTCTGCAGATAGAGGGATTTCTAACGCGTCATAATTGTTTTCATGCAAGTCAATCTTTTCGAGAAGTTCAAGACCTGCGGTGTTGATTAGAATATCACGTTGTCGGCGATCATTTTTATTTTCACGGCGCTCGATTAATTTTTTCTTCAATAAGCGATCAATGACCCGACTCACATCTGAATTTCTTTCGATCATACGGTCTTTAATCAGACCAATGCTAGCAGGAACTTGTTTTTGACCACGAAGGATTCGCAACACATTATACTGTGTTCCTGTTAAATCATATTTCTTTAAAAGTTCTTGAAAGGGTTCTGATAACCGCATATAGGTCAAGAGCAGATTAACGACCAATTTATGATAATCATTTTTGAATGCTGATTTTAATTCGTCTTCGATTTTCATATCTAGTAAGTTGTATGGGGAGGCATTTAATTGTTTTTTTCCATTTCAATCGCCGTTTCTAAAACTTTATTTTTTAGACTTTCTTTATAGGCGATTAATTTGTCTAAAATTAACGGATTTGCAGCTCCAATTATGCTTGCTGCAAGAATGCCGGCGTTTTTCGCACCGTTGAGTGCAACTGTTGCAACTGGAATTCCGCCAGGCATTTGCAAAATGGAGAGAATAGAATCCCAACCATCAATTGAATTGCTTGATTTAATTGGAACACCAATTACAGGAAGAGGAGTGATAGAAGCCATCATGCCCGGTAAATGTGCCGCTCCTCCCGCTCCCGCTATAATGACCTTTAAGCCTCGTTTATGCGCTTCCCTTCCATAATCAAACATTCGTTCAGGTGTTCGGTGTGCCGAAACAACTGTCATTTCAAATTCAATTCCAAATTCGCGCAACATAACTGCCGCTTCTTGCATGACGGGTAAATCCGACTTGCTTCCCATTATTATTCCAACTTCAATCATAGCTTTAATCTTTGTATTTAATACGTTTCGAAAGTGAAAGACTCGGTTTTTCAATACAAAAGTAAATTAAATATGCGGCTATCCAACTAAAGAGAAGGGCAAATATTACCATGAGATACGGATAGTCATGATAGAGCGTCGTGTTTCTTGTGAAATAAAGAAACTGTCCTCCGACTAAGCCGTGAATCAAATAATAGGAGTATGAAATTTTACCAGTGAAGCGTAAAAACCGAAAGTTGGATGGGAGCCAAACAATTAGTGCAAAAGCCAGAATACCAGCGAAAAAATCTTGCCAAACATAAAAACTTAACAGTGATGCAGCGCATGACGCAACAACGATTCCACTGTAAATAGTCCAGCCATTTTCGCGAATATAGAAAGCAGCAATACCAAGAAAGAAGTAGGGAGAATGAATAAAAACGGTATTGTCGGGAATGGTGGCGGCGCCAATCGCCAAAAAGGCGAGGGCAGAAAGAATGAGGTAAGTACTCTTTTTTTGAAAGAGCGGGAAGAGTAAACCAATCAAGAGGTAGAATTGAACCTCCACTTTTAAGGTTTCGAAAATCGGATTTATCCAACGGTTATCAGGAAAGAACTGAAGGAGCGAATCTGAAGATGCAATTAAATCTACGCCAAAAACCGCATTCGCGGCAATATTTCTCCATTCAATATTGTAGCCGCTCAGCCAAACGTAGGTGTGAAGAATAAAACCGGTTAATGTAATCAGCGCAATTGTTAAATAATAAGGGGGGAGAAGTCGGCTCAGTCGCTTTAAAAGGTAGGGAAAATAATTTTTTAGTTGGTAACGGCCATGATAGAGGGCATAAGGAATAATAAATCCAGAAATAACATAAAAAATCTCTACACCCTGAGCACCTACCATGAAGAAATGGCGTATACCCTCAGTCGAGATCATAAAAGTATCGTCGTGATAGGCATGGGTGAAATGAAATAGGGCAACGGATAACGCTGCTAATGCACGTATCGATTCAATGTGATGAAGTCGCCCTTTATTCTGCAATGACTTGAAGTGTTTCTTTAACCTGTTGTGCTATTTTTTTTGCTTCAGAAAGTGATTCATTCACAATGGTCACATGTCCCATTTTTCTGAAAGGTTTGGTGTTTTCTTTTCCGTAAAGATGCGGAAAAACACCTTCCCAAGCAATAACGCTCTCAAGGCCTTTATATTTTGCTTTTCCACTGTATCCCTTCTCACCTAATAAATTAACCATTACTGATGCGGCTAAAGCGCGGGTAGAACCTAACGGTAAATTAAGAATGGCTCTAAAATGTTGCTCGTACTGTGAAGTGAAGTTGGCTTCGATCGTTTGGTGACCGCTATTGTGAGGACGTGGAGCAACTTCGTTCACCAATACCTCGCCTGATTTGGTGAGGAATAGTTCGACTGCCAAGATCCCCACCATTCCTAATTTGCTGATGATGTTTTCAGCGATCACACGCGATTTTTCTTCGACTTCTGTACTAACTTTTGCCGGCGCAAATAAAAACTCTACCAGATTTGCTTCTGGATTAAACTCACATTCTACAATCGGATAGGTTACGATTTCTCCGTTCATATTTCGTGCGACGATAACAGATAATTCTTTATCAAAATCTACAAACGACTCAAGCACACTCGGTGCATCAAAACCTTTTTCAAAATCGGCACTTGATTGTATCGTTTGAACACCTTTACCATCATATCCGCCCTTTCGCGCTTTCTGAACAAAGGGGAGATAAGAAAGATGATCATTCAATTCTTTCGCTGCAGTGATTAATCTAAAATCTGCCGTTGGAATGTTGTGGTTGGCGTAAAATTCTTTTTGGAGTCCCTTATCCTGGATTAAACGAATTACTGAAGGTTGGGGAAATACAGGAACCCCCTCGGCAGCCAACTGATCTAGTGCGTCCACATTGACATGTTCAATTTCAATGGTGACAACATCTTTATTTTTTCCAAAGGCATAGACCGTATCAAAATCCATTAAATCTCCCTGTTCAAAAGAATGAGCAATTTTCGAACATGGGGCATTTGAGTCGGGATCTAAAATATGAATGTGAGCATCAAAATTTAACGCTTCTTGTATGAACATGCGCCCTAATTGTCCTCCTCCGAGAATCCCAATGTTAACTCCTGATTGATACAATGTACTCATACGACAAAAATACGGATCTTTTACTATTTAAGGACTTTCACGTCCGGAAACAAAAAAAGCCTCTCAATTCGGTAAACCGAGTAGAGAGGCTTAAATATCTGTTTACTTGCAGATTAACGTTTTGCTAAACGCTCTGAAGAAACGGTAAGTTTTTTTCTACCCTTTTTTCTACGTGCGTTAATAACCGCTTGTCCACTTTTAGTAGCCATACGACTTCTAAAACCGTGTTTATTTCTTCTTTTTCTTACTGATGGTTGAAACGTTCTCTTGCTCATCTCTGCAAATATTATAAAGTCTAATTAATTCTATTTTTGTCCCAATTGGGAGGGCAAAGATACAACAAATAAATAATGTTCAAAGTTTTAACGCGTAATTTTATAAAATATGTTCCTTTTATGACAAATTATCCCGTCAATCCAAGTAATTTTGAAGCAAAGTTATTGAAATAAATGTTTGGAAATCGTCAGAAAAAAGAAAAAATAGAACTCTCAAAGGACGCCTACAGCAAAGCGCGTCGTTTTTTTGGTTTTATTAAACCCTATCGTTGGATCTACTTTATAGGATGGTTGTTCTTGGTCCTTTCAAGTGTCACTGCCATGCTATTTCCTGCTTTAATGGGACAGTTACTTGGAGCAAATTCGACGGATAAGCCAGTTGTCGATATGGGAGCGATTGATTTGACCGATATTAATACACTCCTTATAGTCATGTTGGTCGTTTTTGGTGCACAGGCTTTATTTTCTTTTTTTAGAATTCTTATTTTTAGTAATGTCACCGAGCGTGCACTCCGCGATCTAAAGGCTAAATCGTTTAATAAATTAGTGAATTTTCCTCTTGATTTTTTTAATCGCAATAAAGTAGGGGAGTTGACATCCCGAATTGCAACGGATATCAATCTTTTACAAGAAACACTCAACACAACAATAGCTGAGTTCTTCCGTCAATTTATTACCATTGCTATAGCATTGACGTATATATTATATACTTCGTGGGAGTTGGCTTTATGGATGCTGGCAGTTGTGCCTGTTTTGGCCATTGTTGCTATCCTATTTGGACGGTACATTAGAAACTTATCTAAATCTGCTCAAACTGAATCGGCGCAATCAAATTCAATTTTGGAGGAGGTTTTAACGGGAATCGTAAATGTGAAGGCGTTTACGAATGAAGGATATGAATCAAACCGGTATACAACAAAAGTAAACCGAATAATGGGGGTGAACATTAAGAGTGGACTTATGCGCGGCGCTTTTGTATCCTTTATTATCTTCGGAATGTTTGGGGGTGTGGCTTTTGTGATTTGGAAGGCTAAAGGAATGGAAACAGATGGTTTTATAACCAATAGTGAATTTATTTCTTTCATTATTTACACCATATTCTTAGGAACTTCTTTTGGATCGATTCCAGATTTATATGCTAAGATTCAGAAATCTATTGGAGCAACGGAACATTTAATGGATATTTTGGAAGAACAAGTTGAGCCTGAGCAAGGAATTACATTGACCGATTTTAAGGGGAAAGTGAGTTTTGATCAGGTTTCATTTTCTTATCCGCAGCGACATGAGATTCAGGTGCTCGACCAAATCAGTTTTACCTGTTTACCGGGGCAAACGACGGCCTTGGTGGGAAGTTCTGGGGCGGGTAAATCCACCATTTCTTCGCTCTTATTGCGTTTTTACAATGTGGATCAAGGAACCATTTATTTTGACGATCATGCGATAAATGATCTAAATTTGGAAAGTATGCGAAAGCATATCGCCATTGTTCCGCAAGAGGTTATTTTATTTGGAGGGACGATTCGTGAGAATATTGCCTACGGTGATATCAATGCAAGTGAAGAAGAATTGATAGAGGCAGCAAAAAAAGCGAATGCTTACGACTTTATTATGTCATTTCCAGAAAAGTTTGAAACGCTCGTTGGTGATCGTGGTATTCAATTATCAGGAGGTCAAAAACAACGCGTGGCAATTGCAAGAGCTGTGCTTAAGAATCCTAAAATATTAATTCTCGACGAAGCAACTTCTGCTTTGGATTCTGAATCGGAACGACTGGTTCAGGATGCCTTGGATAAGTTAATGGTGGGAAGAACGTCTTTCGTGATCGCTCACCGCCTTACAACGATTCAAAATGCAGATACCATTTTGGTATTGGAACACGGTAAAATTGTTGAGCAAGGTACCCATCATGATTTAATTGAGAATACAAATGGAGCCTATTACAAGCTGAATAATTTGCAAGGTAAGTCACTAACCTAAATACGCGCGTAGCATTTTACTGCGAGATGTATTCTTGAGTTTTCTTATCCCTTTTTCCTTGATCTGTCTAACACGCTCGCGCGTCAAATCAAAGCGTAAACCAATCTCCGCTAAGGTCATTGGTGGCGCATTTTCAAGTCCGAAATAAAGTCGAATTACATCTGCTTCTCTATGTTTTAGTGTGCTTAAAGAACGTTCAATTTCTCCGCGAAGTGACTCAAGTATTAAGTCGCGCTCAGGGTTATTGTTTTCCGAATTCTGAAGTACATCATACATGCTTGAACTCCCTTCATCTCCTTCTTTTAATGGTGCATCCATGGAAATGTGTCTGCCTGTATTTTCAAGTGAATTGCGCACATCAGTGGTTGAAAATTCGAGTGAATCTGCTAATTCATCTATAGTCGGGGCACGTCCCAATTGCTGTTCTAAATCAGAAAACGCTTTGTTCACTTTATTAATGATGCCTATCTTATTCAAAGGCAGTCTCACAATACGCGCTTGTTCGGCCAAGGCTTGTAAAATCGATTGACGGATCCACCAAACGGCATAGGATATAAATTTAAATCCTCTCGTTTCATCAAAACGTTGCGCAGCTTTAAGTAGGCCTAAATTCCCTTCGTTAATTAAATCGGGTAAAGAAAGTCCTTGATTTTGATATTGTTTGGACACTGATACCACGAAGCGTAGGTTAGCTGTTGTCAACCGTTCTAACGCTTTTTTATCCCCTGCGCGAATTTTTTGCGCCAATTCAGCTTCTTCTTCTGCAGAGATTAGGTCGACTCGACCAATTTCTTGAAGGTATTTGTCAAGTGACGCCGTTTCGCGATTGGTAACTTGTTTTGAAATTTTTAACTGTCTCATACGTGTCGAAGTTTTAGGTCTTTTAGCTGTTTGTGTTTCCGTCTGCGGTTAATTGTCAAGCGTGTCTATGAACCAAATTTAAATTATCAATTTAAAAAGATAAGCAAAATTTGTAACAATAGCAATAGATCATCATTAGAAATAGCTGATTTTATAACTCTTCCTGTATTTAACAGTGTTCTTTTCTC
>JALQVX010000328.1 GCA_023263555.1 Crocinitomix sp. | reverse complement strand
CGTTTTCCGCTTTCCCGCCTTAAGATAATAGGCTTCTAATTAGGCTTCTAATTAGGCTTCAATGGGACGGGGGGAAAAAACATTATTGTGCATCAATTATCAACTCACGGACGTATTTCGAACTCATCTCGGGCATTATTTATAAAGTTTACTTATAAATAAGATCACACTGCCAATAAACTAAATACTTACTATATAAATCATCCCACCCATTAACTACATCATCATACATGTGTGGGTACTTTATTTTAACAACATTAAGCGCGTGCTCTTTTCTTAAACTGTTGTCAATAATGATCATAATCAAACTTATTTCTTCTGTTGTCAATGTCATTTTTAATTGGTTGTTGTGATTTTATGCGTTCAAAGCCATTTCACCTTTTTTTAGCGGCCGTATTGTTTGTCTTTTTTTGCTCGCTTTAACGTTGTAACAGTATGCTCTTTAAATGGGTTCAATGGGTTAAACTTTTGTGACGGGATTACGTGCGCTTTATTACTACTAAATCGATTTAAAACTGACACAGGATCATCTGACGTTTTAACATCAGTTTGGTTTTTCAAATTGCGGCGGTTGGGGTTTACTACAGCTTTGTTGAACGTAATTACATTTTTAGAATTGCCGCCCACTTCTTCAGCGACTATTCCACCGAGTGAGTGCCCTACAGTCTCTAATTGGTTCGTGCCATACTTTTTTTCGGCTTGTTTTTGCACTTTTTTAGCGTGTGCAAAACGTTTGCCTCTAAAACCAAGAGCTAACCCTAAATCGGTGCCAACATCCTGAATTGATGCAGTGCCACGATGGGCGACAACTGTTTGCCCCGTGTCTGCATCATGAAATACCTTGGTACGCTTACCCGATAACTCTTTGTCAACTTTTAGGTTACGAGTAGCATCTGTAGGGTTTGCTTCATACGATGAATTTAATACCTTTTTTAATTCATGTGCCGTCAATGCGCCGCCTTTTTTACTCTTTTTTTTTCTTGAATCTGACTCAAAAACGGGCATAGTTGAAATAATGTAACTGGTAATAATACCCATAGATTGTTTTAAATTTTGGTCATCTGGATCGGCTTCAACCCGACTCAAATATGTCGCGTATATGGTGTCAAAATTGTCCATTCTGCTTACACCAATATATGCCAATGCGCTGTCGAGCTTTGGCAAGTCTCGTTGTTTTATGGCTTGTCTCTGTTGCTGATCCCATATACGTTTCGCTTCTTGCTTTTCTTTTCCAGTCATAAAATTGGGTTCGAATGTTTTGCGAAGTGGTTGTTTTATGTTCTCACGAACAAACCGATCGGTGTCGCGTATAGGCTTCATAATACTTTTTGGAATAATTTTAAAACCGCTGCCTTTTTTTACTGGTGTGTAACTTTTGCGAGCTTCAATCAATACCTCTTTGTATGTTAAGCCATCACCATAGCGTTTACGCCATTGCATAACGTGTATTAACCATGGGTTACTACTCATTTTATATATTTACTACACATTTTATTATTTTCCATATAGTCCGTCAATAAATTGCATTGCCGCATTAAGCTCTTTGAAGTCTTCTATATCGCCGCCTTTGTCGGGGTGGAGTTTAAGAGACATTTTTCTGTACTTTGTACGAATAACTGCATATGAATCGTCTGGACTTGCGCCGATAATTGCCAAAGCTTCTAATTTTAACGTTTCCTGTCTGTTGTTGGCTGCGTTGGCTGCTTTGCGTCGTTTTTGCTGCTCATTGAATTCAGCCCAAAACTCATCTTCTTTTTGCTGCTGCTGAGCGCGTTCTTTTCTAGTTTTAAATTTGGGGTCAAATGCTTTACGGATGGGTTGCTTAACATTTTCCCTTAAAAAGCGATCCGCATCTCTTGCCGGCTTTCTTAGATTTTTAGGAAGGTCCTTAAACCCGCGCCCCATAACTCGAGCGCTCGGCGCTGATCCGCTGCCTTTTTTAACTGGTGTGTAGCTCTTACGGGCTTCAACCAATACCTGCTTGTAAGTTAAACCCTGCCCATATTGTTGCCTATACCGTGCCACATGCTCCAACCATGGATTTACCATTATTCTATATAATTGATGTATACAATAATTTCATAATTTTCCCTATTTTTGTAAGGATTCTGCTTGTTGCATTTCGCGGGCCCACGGCCCAAAAACCGGATCAAGATGCAACGGTGTCCATGGCTTTGCTAATTTTGATTTATGTGCTTCAAGCTTTTCCTTGTGTAATTTGGTGTCGCAATGCCTCGGATAATTTTGCACAACTCGCCAACAAACTGGGCAATCCATTCTCCACTCGTTTCTATACTTGAGGTAATATTCCCTTTGGTATTTTTTTCTGTCTCTGTTTCTTTTATCAGTTGGCATAATAATATATTAATAAGATATATTATTATTTTTACGAACGAAATTGATTAATTGGGCGGAATATAGGTGCCATGCACATCATCGTAAGCCTTGAGTAATTCACGCTGCTTTAAATATCTCTTATCATGTTGCAGTTCGGCATGTGACAGATTCTTATTGTAACTGTTCTTGTAAATAATCATTTGCCTATCATCAAGCAGTTCCACCATCAATTGTTTCCGCTTGTAACCAAGCTCCATAAGCTCGGCTTTTCTTTTTGCCATTTCAATGTTGAGCATATTAAGCTCTCGCTGTGTTTCAATCTTAAACGTGTGTCTTACTTTAAATTCAGTTCCCTTTAGCACAATACTGATATATGAACTCATTTATAATATTACAATTTAATCTATTTTTAAATTCTAACCGCATCAACTTTTACAACAGTATCAACAATAAAATGAGTAATTTGGCGACTTGGCCATCAATTACTAAATGTTTCAGAAAACTCGTTGCCACCATTTTTACTAATACCTTGTGAATTACTATATTCTCAGAGTAGAACGTTAACCAAGAACGTGGGACTGCATTCAATTCATACAAACATCTCAAAACGTAATTAATGATATATTGCTTACTCGTATCTTTCATTCTTTGCTGAAAAAAAAACGAAACGCCCTCAATGATAACCGTCCAACTGTCTTTATTTGCACATGCTGACTCATAAGGGCATCGACATATAGGCCAACGGTTGCCTCATTGCCGTCAAAAAGTGGGGCCAATACCTTCACTGCGATGCTCTTCTTTAGTGCCCCTTGGCCTTTTTTCAGAATGAATCGCTCTAATTTCATCATCACATATAAAACCAGTTCTTTCTTGTTTTCTTCAAGTTCGTCGCCTAAGTATTCAATAACCTGAGCCAAAACGGCCTTTAATTCTTCCTCCTTTTGGCGGGCACTATGACGCTTTACTTTGCTTTTCAATACTGTCAACTTATCGAAATCAAGATGAGACAACTTGGGTGGTAGGTCGACCTCGAGCTGTGACGCACTTGCCTCATCTTGTTGCTGTTTTTGTTTCATAACTTCATACTCTCTTGGCATGGGTTCGCTTGGCGGAATGTTGAGCTTGCGTAGACTCATGTTTATTATATATTGGGAAGAGATATTTTTTACTTTTGGCCCTATTAATACGCACTGAGATTTTTACGCATTCAAAATATCAGATATTCTCACCTTCAATTTTATTTCATTGTGCTCCCGATTGTTGTAATTGTATGCGACTCCATATCGACTCATATGCATTCCTATTTTGGCGGGAGTATTAATGGCACTTGGTGGCAATTGGGAAAAGTATTTTATAAAATCGATGCAATAGTAACCACATGCTTCCGATTTAATCTCCTGTATTTGGTGGGGAAAATAATGAATTGTCTTGTTCATGCAAAACGCGCGAATCTCTGGAGGCGGAGGCAAACCAAAAGAGTCAAAATAAAGTACGACATCATTCACCACTCGGAAGCATGTCCAATGCGTTCCGCCTCCTGTTTTGGAGCCAATCATGTCATTAATGTTTGTTTCATCGTCGGTATTTAAAATATACCAACCGTATCTCAACCGTTCTTTTTCAAAGCTGTCACGTAAGCCAATGTGCATAATTTGAACTCCGACAATGTCGGCCATAGTCAACAGAGTTTGGTCAGTTGTTGCCCTAAACATATTATGATTTATAATATTACAATTATTTTTTTGGCAATTATCTGCCGCAATGAGAACAACGGCCACCTGCATAAGATGGAGGCGGGACTGGATTCCATGAAGCCGAATCTGGTCTCAGATAATTCGAATTATCGTCATACACTCGGGCGCCCTTGCCTGAAGTGCGAAATGAACCGCCCGTTCTAAAGCTTCCACCAGTGCGGAATGAACCGCCTTGCTTTGGCATGTATGGGTTGACACCTGAACCACGCTTGTCTAATTCTGAGTTTGCCTTTTTCTTTACCTGATTGCTGATCATGTCAGTCGCCAAGCCTCCCGTCGGGTCAACTCGTCCAATTGTGTTCTCTAAACCGTAGTCTATTGCCAAATCAGTCAAAGAGTCACCCGTTAATTGCTTGCTTGCGTTATTTGCGAATTTGCCCACTTTGAGGGCAGTTTTGCCAACCCGTTTCCAATTTACCTTACCACCTTCAAGCTGCTTATCAATCATTTTATCGCCCTGCTTTTTAGCAAATTTAGCCGCTGCTTTGGTAACCTTATTATCATAGCCTTTTTCGGCCGCATAGCTTTGAGCTTGCGAAACTCCAGCATCAACAAGGCTGTCATATCCGTACATCTGTGCTCCTGTATCACCAACTAATTTAGCCACTTGGGCCGCCTTTTTTAGCTTCTTTGTGTCAATTTTAAATTTACCCCCTGACATTCCGCCTGAATTGTGCTTCATTTCTTCCTGTGTAAAAGAAACCCTGACGCCTTTGCCTGCGTGAGAAGCCTTGAGAAGCTTATTATAATTTCTGGACGAAAACTGAAAAGAATCCCCTCTACCAATATCTGCGGATTTTACCTGAACTGATTTCCCTGATAATAGGTTTTTGTGTTGCATGTCGGATAACGAAAGGCGAACTGTTTCCATTATTTTGTATGTTATATAATACTAATATACAAAAAAAATATAAAAATTAAGCGGGGGTTTTAGGGCTCCTGCTTAGGAGAGGCGCTGGCCAGTAGCGACATCTATTGTCATGGTTTTTTCCTGCTCGATAAAGCAGTACAAATCAAGGTTCTTCAAACTCTTTACTTTTCCTGAAATAGAAACCGAGAGAGGAACAGCTTCATCACTGGAATACTTGCGTTTAAGATCAACCACAATGTAACCATAAAGCTCAATGTAATCCTGCATAGAAATACGAGAAGAAGACACGCCGGCAAAGAGAGAAGACTCGACACCATAGCGCCCATTCATTTCATTCAAAAACATCTCATAAGAATAGTTCACCGGATTAGCGTAAACGTTCTGGTTAGCAATCTGCACCTGCAAATTCTCCAAAATGTAGGGGCTGCATGTGCTTGGAACAGTGTCAAAAGGAGACAGACGAGGGTCAACAAGTGCTGTACCATTTGAGCCTGAGGCAATCGTGGGGATAATAATCAATCGTTTCATATGAGTCAGACCATTCGTTATCAAATCGTTAAACGTAGAGCCGGCCTGTTTATTCAGAAGCTGGTGGAGCAAAACCTCGTTATAAACAACCTTTTTCTGGCCCATTTGCAAATATCGAGATTCAATGGCAGGCTTAAGGGTATATATAGGAACATTTAATTCGCAATTAAGAACCTGACAATCGGCCACAGCCAAAGCTTGATGAGTAGAGAACTGAGGGCGTGCAACATTGCATGAAACCGTGTAAGTCTTGTTTCCTGGAAGCCCCCAAGATCCTCCAGCAACGACAACGGATTCTGACTCATGGAGCGTCTCAGCAGCAATAACTTTTGGCTGCATTACCGAGCGCACATTTGCTGCCACCATCAGCGGATTTGTTAATTTGCCTTGGAAATTGGCTGGTGTATATGTCATAACACCAGCAACAGCATCAGCATCAGCAGCCGTTGTAAATTTGAATTCGCACTGGTTAAGTGTTAAAGTGATTTTGAAATTACCACCCTTTAACAGTGAGGGCATGGATTGAAACAGAGGAAGGTCTTTAAGACGAACAATTACATTGTGATAATAAGCCTTATGGTCTGCAGCATTAACAATATAACTGCGGTTTGATTGTTTTACGGCATTATCATCAGCACCAAAAATGGCGGTTCTTCCGTTAATGGTGTCATCCCTAGCAAAATAAACCTGAGAGCGTTCAAACATGCCCTTATTAACAGCCGCAGAATGACGAGCCACCACACCAAGAGCAGTCCCCACGTCATTATTGCAAATTCCATTTACCGGACTCCATCGCCAAGAACGACTAGAGTCCTTGGCGTACCCAATAGTGGGGCCATGAAGCTCCTCGTCTTGCATGGAGAGCTCAGTGTGTTGCTTAAAAATAAGATAGTCGTTAATGTGATCGGTTTGCTGCACGGCCGATTGGTTTCCATAATCAATTTGGCAGGAGTTAATAAGATTTAAATGTGAATTCTTAAACACAAGTGCCATATCACTATCTTTCACGTGCTCGGCTGTAAAATTTACATCGACCCCACTAATTACACTGACGGTAGGGATGGTAATAAATGCTTCTGTATAGTCGCACCATTTTCCACTATTGGAAAGCGAAATCGTTTCAAAAACAACCTGTCCGGTCGAATAATTTCCGGATGTTGACATGTCCTTAATTTTGATAACCTCTTTGCGGGTAAAGGGGCTGGTATTATCAGCGGGGGATTCCATTGATCTCTCGAGTATGATTGTGTCGGCCATTTGTATTATATACTGTATAGCCAAAATATTTTTTTGTTTTAAAAACGCAAACAAATATTTACATATTATGCTTCAGTTGGCGAAACAACGCCCTTTATTTTAAATGAGACAAATTTCTTTAATCTTTCCTTTTTCTGGTCTTCACTCATTGCCTCTTCTTTCTTGATTTCCTGTATCTTTTCCAAAACCCTTTTTTCAGTATTTTCCTGAACAACGTCAACACTTGGCGGCGCGGGCATGGATGCGCTTCCGCCTCTTATATATCTTCCATTTTTAAATGGCATTCCCTTATACATTTGAGTGAGATTTTAATTATGAGAGGCCAACGCCTTCATATTACATGACAGTTCGCGGTATTCTAAAATTCAACATAATGACTATTGCGGGGTCCCTTATTTCTACCCTATTGTAATTTTGGTCGGTTATTTTAAGGGTGAAGCTTTGATAAATTCCGTCCCTTATCCTGCAAAACATATCACGATTTACTTGCCGGTCTATCATGCCCCCAAAAGGCACTCCGTTATTCGTAAAAGAATAAATAATGTCACTTGGATCAGAAAACCCGCCTTGATTCACCAAACTGCATTGAATCATGAGAGAACTAACGGGGTCCATTTGCGGCGTAATGGTTGACAAAAAAGAATGGTTTAGCTCATCACTTACAGTTGGGTATGTCCCCGGGCTAATGCCAACCAACTGATAAAATTTGTTGGTACTTGGCAGAATCACCTGCACACAAGTGTATTCACTTGGCCAGCCCCATGCGGGATATAACTCCGTATTGGTGCTGACTCCCCTCGTGTAATTGGCGTCACTTGTTCGCATTGCATACACGTTCATTTGAATGGCGTAATAACTACTATTGGTTATGAATTCGATGTGGTACACATAATTACTGTCGACTGTGTGCTGCAAATAATGCCCTCTTGAAACCAATTGAGACTGCACATATTCGTTCATGTCGTTTACGCTGTAGTACCCATCTTGAAATGTAATGGTGTATGTTTGGTTTAGGACGCCGGCCGAATTAAACCACTTGTATGAGAACTGATTATTTCCCAAAGCCGCCGAAATATTAAACCAACTGTTGTACAGATTCAAAGCGCTAAGAGTAACCGTTGAGTCCTTGAATTCAATCGAACTATTAAATTTGTATTGAAGCACACTGTTACTTGTCCCAGTCACTATATTGCTCTTATTCAAAATGACTGTATAAATATCATATTCCTTCTGACGTTGATCGGTGGCCATTATATAAAGTAACAATATAAAAAAAATTAAAGAACTGAATTTAAAATTTCGGCAAATTCGTCGCTTTCTTCTTTCGTCATTTTGTCGGCGGCCTGCAGAATAGTCACCAACTGTAAGGCTTCTTGAATAATTTCCTTTGCTGTATTGCCGGCCTCAATGGCCCCCTGTAGTAACTCAAAGCGAGTAATAACTTGCTTAATAGTCCGAGGCTTATCTTTCATTTTCAAATATTTGCGCAACCCTGATCTGTCCAGAATAGACTTGTACAAGTCTCGCTCGGCTGACGATAGTCGCCCCAATAAATCCTCATTGACTTCGTTCTTACCGTAATGCTCCAACAAATCAATGAGGATAGTAGCCAAATCATCGCTTATTTTTTGGTTCTTAATTGTCGTGCATGGGCTTCCTGTGACCAAATAGATCATAAGTTTTTTGTTGTTATAAAGCTGATCAATGCTTATTTGCAGTAAGCCAAAGCGTGAGTACCCTTTGCGAATCAAAGTTTTTTCAGTCTGACTCATGTCCTATACCATATCCCGACATTTTATTTAACCAATCCAACCCCACAATTTCAACCCATCGAGAACCCAAAAGTTTCAACCAGTCGAGAAATGTAAAATGATTTTGGCCGCCGCATTTGGCTGCATAATTCAAGCGCGATCAGAGGGCCAGATTTATTCCCATTTAATGCCATACAGATACCCATGTGTGGGTCGGTCTGCTGATGGTGAGGACGAAGGGGATGTTAAAAATAGTGGGGTGGGCGGTCGCATCTGGGAAATAATTTGTTATGTTATTGTATAACATAACAAACAAATGAGTTCATCAAGTGTCTCAATGGTTGGTAAATATCTGCTTTCGTCGACTGGCCCAGTTATTCCCCCTGATCCGAATATACCGATAGAAATAAACCAAACGTTCCCATATGATGGCAACGGTGTCGATGGAGAACTAAAAACAACCCTCATTAACACAACACCCTCAAAAACAATTCATAATTTCAGCCTGTCAACATATTCTAATATTAAAAACGGAGATTATATTTTAAGGAGTTCATCTGCAGTTGGTCTAAATTCTGTTCAAATGGACGCCCAATTATTATTTACATCGCACGTGAATATGAATTATACGGGTGTTTTTATGTTTGGCCGGCTTCCATCAAATCCAACATGGAACGGGTTTTATAATGACTCAAACGTTTTTAAATCATATACTCAGAACCCTTTTAATACATTAACATATTTAGGAGGCGGAACTGGCTTTTTTTACACTACGGTATATGATACGGGAAGCGTAAACGGCGAATGGATTGAAATAAAATTTCCCTATAAAGCAATGATTAAAAGCATTTCAATTAAGCCAGTGGCGGGAAATTATGCATTTGGACCGCGTGCAGGTAAGGTTTTAGGTTCAGACGACGGCACAACATGGTTTTATATTGGTGATTATTCAACAGCCTCTACTCCTGCAAACGTCTTTTATAAATCCGATTTTGTAAGCAATACAAAAAGATTTCAATATATTAGGTTTGTTGTTACGGGATGTGGTTCAACTGTTTGTAATATGGGATGGTTAAAATATGAACTTGATATTTATGATTTAACTGCAGATACGTTTTAAAATTAATTTTTAATGCCTATTCGATATTAACCCAGTCTTCTTCAATCTCGACTTGGAGATCTTTACAACATTTTACAATATTATAATATGTGTCACTTATGTGTAGCGTTTTCATTTTAGCCCCAAACCCATCACTATACCATTTACCCATTAACCAGTTCATATAATCATACTTTGTCTTTACCAACTTGGAAATTCGTTGACCTTTGTACTTCCCAAACGACATTTTTGGCGCAAGCAAATAATTCCGTTTTAATGCTTGAAAAACATTTCTTAAACTTAGGTCGGCCTTGTGCTTAGTATGAGTATTGCGCCGCCAATGCAAACAACACGTGCTTCCAATGTTATAGGGTAAACGTGTCTCTCTGTTGACAATTAAAAACAAACGGTCAATTTTGACGGAACAAATACATCGCTTGTGTCCATCATCATTATTATTATCAATTTCGCCAATATACTGAAAACTATTCAATACATTGTCAAGCAGTAAAATATTAGTACCATTATACGTTTCTATTACGCTTTCAATTTGCGTCAATGTCATGCGATAAATCAACGAATTGACCAGCTTCATATACACATCGGCCGACATATTTTTGCGGTCACGTAGCACAAATAAAATAACCCGTTTGCCATTAATTGACATCTTAATAATGTTACCATTGGGGGCGGGATTGACGGCTTGATTCATCTTCTGATATAATAGCCAGAATGTCTTTAAGCTCTGTTTAATCTTTTTATTTCTTAAAGGCGGGAAAGCGGAAAACCCGCACCTAGTTTCCAAAGTTTTTCATATGGCTGGCCGAAAATAAATTTCCAAAAAAAAATTCTCAAAAAATTATATGGAAAAGTTTGGAAACTAGGTTCGGGTTTTCCGCTTTCCCGCCAGCTTTCCGCCCCTTAAGATAAAAGTAGTATGACAATGGCCCAACCAAGAAAATATTAACTTAAGGACAACGTCCTAAAGTATAATATAATAATATAGAAATGACGACCATCGAAACCCCAACCAACATTCTTGAGTGGACACTTGACAAAAAAACGGCGGCCCATTCTATCTTTTTGAAGAAGAAGATGCGCGAATATACGAATTTTAAAAAGGTGGTTGGCTTCATTCACAATGAAATGGGGGAGTCTTATGTTGGAGCGTCAAAACACAAACATCTCATTTCTACCAACATTGTAAATGAGAAACACCATATTGAAATGTACAAAAATATGTACAACACAAAAGACAAATATTTCGCAAACTCTTACCATCTGGCAAAGCATAAATGGGGTAGAGTCATCCCAACTAATTACACATCTGCCTCTATTTTTAGACGTGGGTTAAGACACGCCATATGTGAAGACATTTATGTCGACATTGACATGCAATGCTGCCAGCCCAAAATTATTTATGAAATGTGTAAATGTCACAGTCAGCAATTGTTGGTTCCATCCTTAAAAGCATACACGACCGACCCAACCATTTACAGAAACGCCATCGTTGAGACTCACAATGTGCCATATGAAACCGCCAAGGCTTTAATCAATGCTATCGTGTTTGGCGGATCTTATGCTAATTGGAAAAAGAAAAATGGCGTAACTGACACCATTCAGATGCCAATTATTGTTGAATTGGAAGCACAAATAAAGACCGTCATTGATATTGTGTATAAAGCTAATCCGCAAATCAAAAAAGATGTCGAAAAAGTAGACCCAACTAAATGGAAAACCGAGGCTGATGCCAAGCGTGGGGTAATGGGTTTATGGGCACAAACAATTGAGAGAATGATTCAAGAGACAGCAATTATGTATTTAGTGAATGATAGAGGGTTCAATTTGGAGTCAATTGTGTCATGCCAAGATGGATTTATGATTTTGAAAGCATTGAATTATGATTCCATTTTAAGCGACATTGAGCAGGCTGTATTAGATGCGTTTAGCATTGAAATGAAATTCGTAATTAAGCCATTTGATGAAGCTATTGAAATTCCCGAATTCAATGAAGGCAAATCGGCAGTGGAATGGGCAGACGCTGTAACGGTTAAGCCTCTATCTGTTACATTAATTAAGCATTTCAAAGATTATATTTTGCGAAATCCAAACGATGGCAGTTTGTTTGTTTACTATAACAATCGTTGGTATAATGAGACAGACTCAAAAAACCAATTGCATATTATTCGTTACATTAGTGAAAATTTATATGAAATAATGCGTGACGAAATTATGAGCGATTCTGCTCTTAAAGCTGATGAGCGTGATATTATTTTAACCCATTTGCGTTCCAACACTTCAACCAATTCGCGAATGACTGAAATTATTAAACATGCCATGTCAGTGTGTTTGCCGATGAATCAAGAATTTGACGCGAAACCTTTTTTGCTCGGGTTTGAAAATGGAGTGTTTGACCTTGCTAAACATGAATTTCGCCAATATGAGTACAGTGATTACATGACCATGTCAACCGGTTATGACTTTAACGATTCGATTGATTTGCAAAACTTGGACGATGAGCAATTTGCAATTAGAAACGAATTGACTGATTTTTTTGATGCCATCCAACCCAACCCTGAGGACATCCAACTTCTGTTCCAAATTTTAGCGTCGGGATTGGACGGCGTTTCTTACCAAAAAGTGTTTTTCTTTAACGGAGCGGGTGGAAATGGAAAGGGATGCGTGGCCAGCTTAATGGCTGCTGTATTGGGGCAATATTACGGCCAACCTTCAAACGGTGTGCTGTATGACATTGAAAAATCGAATACCGCGTCGCCTGACATGATGGGGTTGAAAGGAAAGCGTTACATTAATTTCAAGGAAGTGGAGGGATTATTGCAGGCTTCTATGCTGCGAAATTTAACGGGTGGTGGTTCCTTTTCGGCCCGTTATTTGCACTCTAATCCTGTTCAGTTTAAAATGATGTCAACCTTTGTGATGGAATTCAACAACCACCCAGACCTAAGTGGAAAGCCTCAGGAAAGCGATTATCGTCGAATGGTTGATTTTCAGTTTCCGACCAAATTTACGGACAATCCGAATAAAATTGGGCTGACGGTTGGTGGCTCAACTTATCAAAAATCTAACCCTTATTACATCAGCGAAGAGTTTACGACCAAATCGCGAGACATCTTTCTTCATATGCTGTTATTTGTCTACAAATCATTTAGACAGGACCACGGAGTTGAATTTACAATCCCTCAGCATGTGATTGAACGAACTGACAAATATTTAAAGAACCAGAACGTGTTTCACTCCATCTTTTCGAAATATTGGGAGAAGTGTGAAGTGAAATGTGAAAATGGCAAGATGGACAAAGAAGACAAAAAATTAAAAACGGTCACATGTAAACAATTGTGGAATGTTGTTCAACTGGATGAAGAGTATAGAGGGCTTGGTGCGAGGATGAAAAAGAACATGTATAATCGAGATGCCTTCTACACTTGGTTGAATGAGAATTTTATTGTGTCGACAAACAAGGATAAAACCCAGATTATTATTGGGCTCGAATCGATATCGAATGAAGCTTAACATAATAATATCTTAAGGCGGGAAAGCGGAAAACCCGCACCTAGTTTCCAAACTTTTTTATTTTAAAAACCAAAAATAAATTTTAAAATAAAAATTCTCAAAAAAAATTATAGAAAACTTTGGAAACGGTGTACTCCTTTTCCGCTTTCCCGCCTGTTTTCCGCCTTAAGAAAAAATGAATTTAAAGACAACCCGCCATAATATTGTATAATGAGTGAAGATATTATTGCTGCCACAATGACGCCCGAAGAAGAAGAGAAGGAGCAAAAAAGAAAGTATCATCGCGACTATATGCGTAAGCGATACCAAGAGAATCATTGCAATCTTAGAGAAAGCAAAAAAGTATATTATTTGAAACGAAGCAAAAAAATTAACGAAGAAGATGCGGAGAAATATGGGCTTCTATTGCCGGCCGTTATTAAATTAAAACAAGCGTTGAAAGAAATAGCCGAATCAAACCCCGCCATTCTTCACGAATTGGTTGCCCAATATGCGAGTTAAGAAAATAATATCATAACACATAACGGTATATTACATTGTCCGATGGACAACGTAATAGTTCAGTAGAATAGAAAATAATAAATCACAATAGTATAGCATGACTGCTCCCCCGCAAAACAACCATTTAATTGAATCTGATTCCGAACCCGATACAGATGACGGATACGAAACAGACAGCGAATCAGACAGCGATGACCCCATAATGTCGCTTAATTTGACGCCCGATGAGATGCGAAGGTATGCGCAATGGTTGTGCGATTTGGAATACGCAATATTTTGCCATTTTCAAAACGAATAATTTTGTATGTGTATAGTATATAAAATGAGTAGTTACCCAGCTCCACGAAATTCGGGTTTAGGTGTGTACAATACAAGCAGCTTTTTGGGGGTGTCAGATATAGGTGGGGCCACGAAATTGGTTTTAGATTTGGCGAATTACGTGAGGTCAGACGCCGGCGTGTTTTCAGGAAACCTGCAGACCGACGGGGCTTTGGTTTTGGGGAACCAAATCCAATCGGTTGCTTTTAGTGATGCGAAAAATACACTACTAAATGTTGTCGATGCTCGAACAACCGACATCGCATACGCATCCAATCAAACGACAGTTTCGGGTGATTTTGCAGTGACAGGCAATTTGTTTTTTCCCGATAATTCACTGTCTGTTTCCAAAATAGCAACACTCCAAACTCATCTCGATCAAATTGATGAAAATATAAGCCAAATTCAGGCGAATGATTTAGACATTTCTAGCCTTCAAACATTTCAGGCCGCCCAAGAATCAGTTAACGCATCAACATCTACCGCCCTTGCCACAATTGACGGCCAATTGACAGCACATGACGACGAACTAAGTACAATAAACGGCGTTTTAACTACTCATAATTTGCACCTATCCACCCTCGATAGCACAACAGATGCGGCCGCGTCGTCCATATCTACCATCAATGGCCAAATAATTGCGCTTCAATCGGCCGACACATCGGCCGCCGCATTAATTGCCGATTTGCAAGCAAAGGACAGCCTATTGGATGGCGATATTACAGGTATCAATACAAGCATAGCAGCTTTGCAAACAAAGAACAACCAACAGGATGTTGAATTGACTTCTTTGAATAGTGACATTTCCGGGCTTTTGCAAGCCGATTCTATTTTACAGGTAAACATTACAGCCAATGATAACGCAATTACTTCCATTAATGGGAGTATAGCGTCGATTAATGGGAGTGTACAAGCCCACTCAGAAATGCTTGAGTCGCTCGAGACGATAACTGATGGGCACACGGCAAGCATTTCAACTCTTTCTACAAGCGTGCAAGGCAATTCATTTGACATTGGAATGATTAATGGTTCGTTGCTTGGAACTCAATCGGCAATAACAGCCATTCAAAGCAGACTGACGACAAATGAAAGCAACATCGCAAGCAATTCGACGGCGATAGGAACTAAGCAGGCAACACTGTCGAGTGGTAATAGATTGGATTCCGCTTATATTGCAGACGGCAGCATATCAAATGCTCAATTTCAAACTCTATACGGAATTAACACGGGATCATCAATTGAGTCCCGATTGACTGCATTAACCAATACAATAAACTCGCTTCATAT